>JANNFZ010000490.1:0-2966 GCA_031380375.1 Hyphomicrobiales bacterium | reverse complement strand
GCGCGTGACACGGGTGCCTTGTGCATCGACACGGTGATCGAGCCGTGGCCCGGCTTTTATTACAATCCCAAACTCGGCAATGCCGCGCGCACCAACTACATGCTGCGCGAGGCACTGCTGGCCCTCAAAAAGAAACTGGGTGCGGGACCGACCGCCGTCTCCTGTTGTGGAGCCAACCCCGGCATGGTCTCGTGGTTTGTCAAACAGGCGCTGCTCAACCTTGCCGGAGATTTGAAGGTCAAGACCGCCATGCCAACATCACGCGAAGGCTGGGCCAAGCTCATGAAGCGCCTCGGCGTCAAGGGCGTGCATATCGCCGAACGTGACACGCAGCGCGCCAAGCACCCAAAGCCGCTTGGCCATTTCATCAACACCTGGTCAGTCGAAGGTTTTGTGTCTGAAGGCTTGCAGCCGGCCGAGTTGGGCTGGGGCACGCACGAGAAAAAAATGCCGCCTGAGGGACGCCGCCACAAAGTGGGATCGGGTGCCGCAATTTATCTTGAGCGCCCGGGTGCCGATACACGCGTGCGCACCTGGACACCGGGCCAGGGCCCTCATTATGGCTATCTCGTCACCCACAATGAAGCCATTTCAATCGCCGACTATTACACTGTGAAATCGGGGCGCAAGGCCGTGTACCGCCCCACCTGCCACTATGCCTATCACCCGTCAAATGATGCCGTGTTGTCGTGGCACGAATTGCTGGGGGCTGGCGGCAAACGGCAAGCTGTGAACCATATCCTTACCGAAGACGAAATCGTCGATGGCAAGGATGAGCTGGGCGTGCTGCTCTATGGCCACAAGAAAAACGCCTATTGGTTTGGTTCGAGGCTTTCCATCCAGGAAGCACGGAGCCTTGCACCTTATCAAAACGCCACCGGCATGCAGGTGACCTCGGCGGTTCTCTCCGGCATGGTCTGGGCCATTGAGAACCCCAACCTCGGCATCGTCGAAACCGACGAGATGGACCATGTCCGCTGCCTTGAGGTGCAAATGCCTTATCTGGGTCCGGTCGAAGGCATCTATACCGACTGGAACCCGCTGACCAAGCGCGCCGGACTTTTTGCCGAGACGATTGACCGCAAAGACCCCTGGCAGTTCACCAATATCATTGCGCGGTAAGGCGACCTCATCCGGCCCTGCGGGCCACCTTCTCCCACAAGGGGAGAAGGTTGAAAAGAAGGGCATTGGCTCCGCTCTCCCCTTCCTTGTTTCCAGCGCAATTTTCCGGCACCCTTTGACCGACCCAACAAATGGTGATTCACATGACCCGCTTTCGCTCCCTCGCAACGCTTGCCGCCACCTTTCTGCTTGCGTCCACCGCCTTGGCCGAACCGAAACACGGCATTGCCATGCATGGCGAGCCGGGGTTGCCTGCTGATTTCAAAAGCCTGCCCTATGTCAATCCCGATGCGCCCCAGGGCGGCCAATTGCGCCAGGCCATCTCTGGTTCCTTCGACAGTCTCAACCCATTCATCGTCAAAGGCTCCGCCGGATTTGGGGTTCGCACATTCGCGTTCGAAAGCCTGATGGGCCGCAACTGGGACGAGCCGTTCTCGCTCTATGGCCTTTTGGCCGAAAGCATTGACGTGTCCGACGACCGCTCGACTTTCACTTTCAAGATCAGGCCGCAGGCGAAATTTTCTGATGGCACGCGGGTGACATCAGCCGATGTGGTGTGGACCATGGAAACCTTGCGCGACAAGGGCCGACCCAATTTCAAAAACAGCTATTCAAAAGTGGCGTCGGTGGAAACGCCCGACGACCACACGGTCGTCTTCAAACAGACAGTCGGCGACCGGGAGTTGCCGCTCATTGTCGGCGTCATGCCCATCCTCTCGAAAAAATCCTGGGAAGGGCGAACCTTCGACGATACGACACTTGATGCCGTCACTGGCTCCGGCCCGTACACCATCGCTGAAGTGAAACCGGATGAGTTGATCATCTACAAAAAGAATCCGGATTATTGGGGCAAGAACCTGGCGATCACCAAAGGCCTGTGGAATTTCGACACGCTGCGCTTTGATTATTACCGCGATGCCAATGCCGCCTTCGAGGCCTTCAAGAAGGGCGAAGCCGATGTGCGTACCGAAGGCGACCCGTCGCGCTGGACCTCTGCCTATGATTTCCCGGCGGTCAAAGACGGCAAGGTCATCATGGAGAAGGTGGTGCAGCGCTCGCCTGCTCCTGCCTCCGGCTTTGCCTTCAACACCCGGCGCAAGATTTTCGGGGATGTGCGGGTGCGCGAGGCGCTGGCCATGGCTTTTGATTTCGAGTGGGCCAATGCCAATCTGTTCAGCAATCTCTACCAGCGCACCTATGGCTATTTCTCGGGCTCCGATCTCTCATCAAAGGGCAGGCCCGCCGACGCCATTGAACTTGGCATCATCGGCACAACAGGCGGTGGCCTTGGTACTGCCCACCTCGACGGCAGCTATGCCCTGCCGGTCTCCGATGCCACAGGTCTTGACCGCAAGATCTTGCGTGCTGTCGTTGCCAAGCTGGGTGACGCTGGCTGGACCATCGCCGACAACGTTTTGAAAAATGCCAGCGGCGAGGCTTTCACATTCACCATCACCATCACCAACAAGGATCAGGAAAAGATAGCACTCCACTATCAGCGCACCCTGGAAGCCATCGGCATCAAGGTCGAAGTCAAACTGGTGGACGCTGCCCAGTTTGCAGCGCTCCAGAAAACCTATGACTACGACATGATCCCCGCGACGTGGTTCAATTCACTGTCACCCGGCAATGAACAGAAGCTGTATTTTGGCTCAACAGGCAAGACCACCGAAGGAACGCGCAACTATCCAGGCATCGCAGATCCGAAAGTTGATGCGGCAATCGAGGCCATGCTGAAGGCAACGTCCCGTGAAGACTTTGCCTCCGCCGTCCGCGCCGAAGACCGCCTGCTGGTGGCGGGACACTACATCATCCCGTTCTATGATGCCGGCGGGCAATGGGTG
>JANNFZ010000484.1:0-7109 GCA_031380375.1 Hyphomicrobiales bacterium | reverse complement strand
GCCATCGCTCGACTATGTCATTACGGTTTGCGGCAATGCCAAGGGCGAGACTTGTCCCATATGGGTTGGTGCTCCCGTCCAGTCCCATTGGGGCATCGCCGACCCGTCGGGCGGCGAATCAGCTGATTATGACCGGGCGCTCGGGTATCTCGAGGCCCGCATCGAAGCTTTTCTCAAACTGCCGTTGGACACCATGGACCCTAGCCAAATCAAAGCGGCATTGAACGCCATCGGCACCATGGAAGGTGCAGCATGAGCCCCGCTCGAAAGTCCCTCGCTGAAGGGCTTGGAACGCTGTTGCTTGTTACTGCCGTTGTGGGTTCGGGCATCATGGCCGAGCGATTGTCCGACGGCAATGTCGGGGTGGCGCTTCTCGCCAATGCGATAGCCACAGGTGCCGCACTTTATGTCCTGATCACCATCATGGCACCGTTGTCTGGCGCGCAATTCAACCCGATTGTGAGCCTTTGGCTGGCATTGAATAAAGAGCAATCGTTTCAAACCACTTTAGCCTATGTCTTCATGCAAATTCTTGGCGGCATTCTGGGTGCTGTCTTGGCGAATGTGATGTTTGACTTGGCCCCTGTGCAAATGGCGCAAACAGTTCGCGGAGGATCCGGGCAATGGCTTGCTGAAGTCGTTGCAAGCTTCGGACTTCTGCTGACGATCATGGGCTGCCGCCACGGTCGCGGCGAAGCTGTTGCATCGGCCGTCGCACTCTACATCACCTCGGCCTATTGGTTCACCTCGTCCACATCGTTCGCCAATCCGGCGGTGACCATCGCCCGCATGTTTTCCGACACATTCGCGGGCATTTACCCAGGTTCCGTTCTGCCCTTTATTCTCGCCCAGCTTGCTGGTATGGCGCTCGCCATCGGCGCGGGACGGCTGCTGTTCGGTACCAAGAAGACCTGAATTTCCAAGACAATCGGAAGTTGTTCAGGCGAAGCTGTCACGTGCATCTTACTTCAGGTCCTGACAGGAGCAATTACATGAATGTTGTGAAGGCCATTGGCCATGCAACGCTTGCGGTGGCAGCTGCTGCCTGTATTGCGGCGGGCCCAGCTGTTGCACAAAGTGCGCTTGGCACGACCAAGAATGCACTCGACGGCAATCACGCGGCCCTGTGCAGTGGTGAAACTGCATTTGGCAATGTCATCGCCAATGCCATGAAGGACGCGTCGGGTTCCGACGTCGCCCTCATCAACTGTGGGGCAATCAAGAGCGACCAGACATTTGCGGCGGCCAGCGAGCTTACCGAGGCTGAAACCGCAGCGGCGCTGCCCAATGGCAAACTCGTCGTCGTGGAACTTACGGGGCAGGAGTTGTTGGCTGCGCTCGAACACGGCTTTGGCACTTTGGGCCAGGGCGATGGCCGATTCTTGCAAGTGGCCGGGGTCAGGCTCGACCTTGATGGCAAGAAGCCAATGGGCCAACGCATTCGCAAGATCACCATCAACGGCGCAGCCCTGCAATTCAACCGGAGCTACCGGATTGCTGCGGCAAGCGAAATGCTGGGAGTCGATGCGCCGCTTGCCACTGCGAAAGTCGTGACCGGTGCCGACAAAGGCGAAGCGCTCGCCGATGTCCTGTCGAACTACATCCGCAAGAAAGGCATTGTTGACGTCAAAGCCTGGGGCCGTATCGAAATCACTCAGTGAAATTTCCGGTCCCACCAGTCGGCGGTGCGGAACCAGGTGCCCACCAGCGGCAGGAACCACGGATTGCCATTGTATAGCGGATGGGTCGGAAATTCCGCCATGTCGAAAGCCAGCCGCCGGTTTGACGTGCCCATGATTTTGCGGGCGGTCTCGCGGCCAAGGTAGCTCATCATGGCAATGCCGGAGCCATTGCAGCCGAGTGCGAAATGCAAGCCTTCATGCAGGCCCATGTGCGGCAGTTCGTCCATGGTGAAGGCCACATTGCCGGTCCAGGCGTGGGTGATCTTTGTGCCTTTCAGTTGCGGAAAACGGTCACACATGAAACGGTGCAACAGCGGTGCGGTTTCCACGGGGTCGGAAAAACCAAACTTGGCGCGGCCGCCAAAGATCATGCGCTTGCCGTCAGGTGACAGGCGAAAATAGGTCAGCACGCGGCGGGTGTCGGCGAAGCTGCGGTTTTTTGGCGACAGGCTCGCCACCATGTCCGAAGACAATTCTTCAGTTGCAATCAAGTAGGAACCCACAGGGACGACCCGGCGCTTGAATTGTGGTGTCACATCACCGGTATAGCCATTGGTGGCGATGACGACATGACCCGCACGGATTATTCCCCTTGGTGTCTTCACCTGCCATTGCCCTCCCGGTTCCTGTGTCAGGCCATCGACGGGTGTGCGGGAAGCAATTGCAATTCCGGCATTCTGCGCAATGCCGAGCAGACCTTTGTAGTAGAGCGCCGGGTGGAGATGTGCGGCCCGGGCCACGACCATGCCACCGCAATAATAGTCCGAACCGATTTCGGCGCGCTGTTGTTCGCGCGGCACCATGACAGCGCCGGACTGGGCTTCGCTGTTCAACAGATCAATTTTCTTTGCCATGGAATCATAGTGGGATTGGCACCAGGCCCCGAGAAAATAGCCAGCTTTGGTCCAGCCGCAGTCAATCTTGTTCGTGGTGATGAGCGTTTCAATGTTGGTGAAGGCATCGACGGCGTCATTCATGTAGGGCTTTGCTTCATCCGCCGTGAGCGCACGATTGATGATGCGTTTTCCAACATTGACGCCGCCGGACACCAGTCCGCCGTTGCGGGTGGAACCTCCAAAGCCGGGCTCGGCCGCATCCAGCACCATGCACTCAACGCCATTGCGCGCCAGTTCGATTGCCGCGCTCAGTCCTGCATAGCCCGCACCAACGATGGCCACTGCCACGGATTTAGGCAGATCAATTTCCGGCAATGCCGTTGGCTTGTGGGCTTCCCACCAATAAGGCATGGCCTTGAACGTGGGATGAAAGAGCGGATGGGCCATGACTGTCTCCGTAAGTTCGCGAAGGATAGGTGGCGTCGTGTCAGAGGTCAAAGGCTGCGAATGGCTCTCGACGGCGCAAATGCAATCGCCTATCGTGCAAACTTGGTTCATTGTACTGGATAGGTCATCATGCGGCTCCGCCATTTGCTCATTGCCTTCGTTGCCGTTGTGGCTGGCCTCATCACCGTCGCAAACGGTGCCTTCGCCACTCAAGTTGAAATCACCATCAACAAAATATCGCAGAAAATGACGGTACGTGTGGATGGCGACATTGAATATGTCTGGCCCGTTTCCACGGGAGCGCCGGGCTATGAAACGCCGGGTGGATCGTGGAAGCCGTTCCGCATGGAAGCCGAACATTTCTCGAAGGAATGGGATGATGCACCGATGCCGTATTCGATTTTCTTTACGCCGCGTGGCCACGCCATCCATGGCAGCTATCATGTGAAAAGCCTCGGCCGCCGGGCGTCGCATGGCTGCGTGCGCCTGCATCCTGACAATGCCGCAATCCTGTTCAGCCTCGTGCAATCGGCAGGCATGAGCAACACCAAGGTCTATGTGCGCGGCGGGTTCTTCGACTTTGGCACGGAGCCGCGCAAGTCGACACCGTGGTTCACCAGTTCCGGCGGATTTGGCGACTCAAAGAAGCGGAGCTTCGCGTCGATCAATTCCGATATCGAGAAAACCATCAAGCCCGCCAAGAAGAAAACCAAGAAAGTGGCGCTGAAATGCACCACCAAGAACGGCAAAAAGGTCTGTAAAAAGCCGTTCCTGCTGTTCAGCGGCGCCGAGGGCTGAGCGCCTTCCCCAAAACTTGACAAATCGGGGGGGCCATGCGCTTTAGCGCGTGATTTTTGACCGTTTTCCGAGGACTTCCATGACCCATCGTTATCGCAGCCATACGTGTGGCGCGCTTCGTGCTGAACACGCAGGCACCGAGACCCGGCTTTCCGGCTGGGTGCACCGGGTGCGCGACCATGGTGGCTTGTTGTTCATCGATCTCCGCGACCATTATGGCATCACACAAGTTGTGGCCGATCCCGATTCCGTCGCCTTCAAAGTAGCGGAAAAGCTGCGTTCGGAGTGGGTGGTGAGGATTGACGGCAAGGTGCGGGCGCGTCCGGCCGGCACCGAAAACAACGACATGCCGACAGGCCTTGTTGAAGTCTATGCCACCGAAATCGAAGTCTTGTCGCAGGCTGCCGAATTGCCGCTGCCGGTGTTTGGCGACACCGAATATCCCGAAGACATTCGTCTCAAGTACCGCTTCCTTGATCTGCGCCGTGACCGCATCCACGGCAACATCATGAAGCGGGGTGCCATCATCAATTCATTGCGCCGCCGCATGGTGGAGCAGGGTTTTTTTGAATTCCAGACGCCAATTCTCACGGCTTCTTCACCCGAAGGGGCCCGCGATTATCTCGTGCCGTCACGCGTCCATCCCGGCCAGTTCTATGCGCTGCCACAGGCCCCGCAGCAGTTCAAGCAATTGCTGATGATGTCGGGCTTTGACCGCTATTTCCAAATTGCACCCTGTTTCCGCGATGAAGATGCGCGCGCCGACCGTTCGCCTGGCGAATTCTACCAACTCGATATCGAGATGAGTTTTGTCACTCAGGAAGATGTATTCAACGCGGTGGAGCCCGTGTTGCGCGGTGTGTTCGAGGAATTTGGCGGTGGTTTGCCCGTGACGCCGAAATTCCCGCTTATCGCTTTCAAGGATTCGGTGCGCATGTACGGCACCGACAAGCCTGACTTGCGCAACCCGATCAAGATGCAGAACGTGACGGAGCATTTTGCGGGGAGCGGCTTCAAAGTGTTTGCCGGCATGATTGCCAATGACCCGAAGGTCGAGGTCTGGGCAATTCCAGCACCGAAGGGTGGAAGCCGTGCCTTCTGCGACCGCATGAATTCCTGGGCTCAACAGCAGGGCCAACCGGGGCTTGGTTATATCTTCTGGCGTTCCCCCGACACCGTGAACGTGATCAAAGATGTGGTTCAAGATAGTAAACCAGCGATTACACATCCCGTTGGTGCGGGGCCAATTTCTAATGGGCTTGGTGTTGAATTAGTCGAGAGAGTTAGATCGCAGCTAAACCTTGACACTGGCGACGCCGTGTTCTTCGCGGCTGGCGTGCCCGCGAAATTCTACAAATTCGCAGGCGAAGCGCGCACTCGCGTCGGCGAGGAATTGAACCTCATCGACAAGAACAGGTTCGACTTCTGCTGGATCGTTGATTTTCCCATGTATGAGTGGAACGAGGACGAGAAGAAGATCGACTTCTCGCATAATCCTTTTTCAATGCCGCAGGGCGGACTTGAAGCTTTGGAGTCACAAGACCCGCTCACCATCAATGCCTATCAATATGACATTGTGTGCAATGGCGTGGAATTGTCGTCGGGTGCCATCCGCAACCATCGTCCGGAAGTGATGAAGAAGGCTTTCGAGATCGCCGGTTATCCGGAAGAGGTGATTCTCGAGAAATTCGGCGGCATGTACCGGGCTTTCCAGTATGGAGCACCTCCGCATGGCGGCATTGCGCCAGGCGTGGACCGCATTGTCATGCTGCTCTGCAACGAACCCAATATCCGCGAAGTGGTTTTGTTCCCGATGAATCAACAGGCCCAGGACCTTTTGATGGGTGCTCCGTCGTCAGTTTCGGCAAAACAGTTGCGCGAACTCCACATCCGCCTGAATTTACCGGAAACGTGATGTTAACCACCTTGCCCGAACCTGGCGGATTGGTTTAGGAAGCGGGGGCTATACGAGGTCAACATGATGCGATTTCTGATGGCGGCCGTGTTTTCGGCTGTCCTTTCCCTTTCCATGGTTTCTGCGCCGGTTTCGGCTGCCACCAACAAAGACGAGCAGCAGACCATTCTGCTCAAGAAAAAGAAACTGGCCCAGGCTGCCAAGCTGAAGGCCCAGAAGATCGAGCAGGCCAAAGCCAAGCAGGATGCGTTCAAAAAATTGCAGGCCCAGAAGCTTGCAGTTGAAGAACGCAAAACCCAGCTTGCCTCGGGCAAAAAGTGCAAATTCCTCGAATGCCTGTTTGGCAAGCGCCAGCCCCGGGTCACGCGCAACGGTTTTTTCCAGAATGCTTCGTTCGGCAGCCAGTCCGGCGTGTCCACGGCGTCAAAGCGCAAGACCATTGAGTGGACCGAAACCAAATATCCTGTCGGCTCCATCATCATACGCACTCCGGAACGGGCGCTCTATTATGTGAAGGGTGATGGCGAGGCCATCCGTTATGCTGTGGGCGTAGGCCGCGAAGGCATGCAGTGGAGCGGCAATTCAACCATCGTCGCCAAGGCCGAATGGCCAAGCTGGACGCCGCCGCAAACCATGATCGAGCGTGAAGCAGCCAAGGGCCATTTCATTCCGGACTTCATGGAAGGTGGCCCCGGCAATCCGCTGGGTGCCCGCGCCATGTATATCGGTGGCAAGCTCTATCGTGTCCACGGCACCAACAATGAATCCTCGATCGGTGGTGCAGTCTCATCCGGCTGCATCCGCATGATGAATGCCGACGTCATTGACCTCTATGACCGCGTGAAGATCGGCGCGAAGATTTACGTTTATCAATAAGTCCGGAACTACCGGAAGGGCGGCTCGTCGAAGCTCCTGAGCTTCCGCGAGTGAAGGCCCTTTCGGTCCTGGCGCAGGCGTTCGACGGCAGCAAGGCCGATGAGCAGATGCTCGCCGACCGCCCGGTCATAAAACGCGTTGGCCGCACCCGGCAGTTTGATTTCACCATGCAAGGGCTTGTCGGAAACGCAGAGCAGTGTGCCATAGGGCACGCGCAGCCGGTAGCCTTGCGCGGCGATGGTGCCTGATTCCATATCGACGGCGATGGCGCGCGAGAGATTGATGCGCCGGCGCTCTTGCGTCCAGCGCAGTTCCCAATTGCGGTCATCATAGGTGACGACTGTCCCGGTGCGCAGGCGGGATTTAAGCGCTTCTCCCCGCTCACCGGTGACTTCTGCCGCCGCTCCCTGCAGGGCGAGTTGCACCTCCGCCAAAGCCGGAATGGGAATGGCGCGCGGCACCAGTGAATCGAGGATGCGATCCTCGCGCAAATAGCCGTGGGCCAGCACATAGTCGCCAATGCGCTGCGACTGGCGAAGGCCGCCGCAATGGCCA
>JANNFZ010000483.1:0-2185 GCA_031380375.1 Hyphomicrobiales bacterium | reverse complement strand
AAAAGTTGTGATCGACAAGCGCAAATTGCTGGTGCCGCCGCGCAATCCCGATGGCTCTTTCATCGTGACACCCTTCACGGAGGATCCGGTGCGCTGGATGCGCGACAAGCAGCAGAATTTCTACCGCTCACTCTCGGGCGCGATCCGTGCCCTGAAATCAGGTTCGCCGGCAACCGCCGCCTGGACATTGTTCGTTCTCAGCTTCCTCTATGGGATTTTCCATGCGGCGGGTCCCGGTCACGGCAAGGCGGTGATTTCGGCCTGGGTGCTGGCCACCGAAAATGAGTTGAAACGCGGGATTGTGATCGCCGCCATGAGTGCTTTTTTCCAGGCCATGACGGCAATTGTCATTGTCAGTGCGTTGCTGTTGTTCGTGAACAGTGCCGCCGGCATGGCGCGGGATGTCGCTGGCTTTCTCGAAAGTGCGAGCTATCTGATGATTGCAGGGCTCGGGGCCTATCTCCTTGTGATGACCTTCCGGCCCCACCGACATGCGCACCAGAAGCCCGCGCTTGCCGACCAGCCACGTTTCGAGATCATCAATCCGCTGACTGCGACGCACAGCCACGATCATGTCCATGATGAAAATTGTGATTGCGGCCACGCCCATGCGCCTGACCCCGCCCAACTGCGTGGCGACTGGTCGTGGCGCCGGGCTGTGACGCTCGCCTTTGCCGTGGGCCTCAGGCCGTGCACGGGCGCGCTTCTGGTGCTGATGTTTTCCTGGGGGCTTGGTGTCTTTTGGGCGGGCATTGCGGCTACGCTCGCCATGGGGCTTGGTGTCTTCATTACCGTTTCAGCTATCGCCACCTTGGCCGTCTATGGCAAGACCTTGGCGCTCCGCTATTCCCGCCTCAACGACCGGAAACTGGCCTTGGCCGTGAAAGGCCTGCGTGTGGTCTGCGGCACCGGCATCATGTTGCTCGGTGGCTTGATGTTCTGGGCCTCGTTGGGCAGCATCAATACCATGTTATAGTAGCGATTCGAAATTATCGGAGTTGGCGATCGGCGACAATACGATCCTCCGCCGAAGAAAATCCATAAACATCCTATTATCAATGCGATATGGACTTTGCTGCATCGCAGCATTTGAAAATTGGTGCGCTTGAAATGGTATATCGCAATTGCGAGATGCGGCCACGCGCCGCGCCTGTGAGTAGCGATACAAAACTTAAAGGACGCGCAGTACAACTCCATGGCCGGGCGTTGTCGCGGCATCACCCGGCATGGAGACATAATCCGGTGTTTCTTCTACCCATTCGACATAGCGCTGCGTCACCAGTTCATCCACCCGGTCGGCAAAACCCGCCTCCCACAGCTCATTCTTCACCGTAAAGACGATGACGCCATTGGCCTTGCAGATGCGAATGAGCTCATCAAGTGCTTCTGCACCCACATGGCCGGTCGTGAACACCCCGGACGACACGATGGCCGCGAAGGTTCCGTCTTCAAATGGCAAAGGCCCGCCGAGGGCCAGCTTGTGCAAGGCCTTGTAGCAGCCCTTCTTGGCAGCCACCGCCAACATGCCTTCCGAGAGATCAAGCGCTTCCACGTGGGGGTAGCCCAATATGCCCAGCCATTCGCCCAAAAGACCCGTGCCGCAACCGGCATCGAGAATTGGCAGATCCTCCGGCGACTGGTGGCGCGACAGCAAGGCCAGCGCCACCGTGGGATGGCGATAGCCGTTGCCGGCCATGAAGGCTTCATAGGTTTCAGCCCAGCCATCATAGAGTTTGGCAATTTCCTCCGGGCTTTTCGCCGCATAGGCCGACCCGAGGAACCCACCATGCTGAATGCTACTCATGCTCAACCTTTCAACCAAACTCAAAACCATCTAACTGTGCCCTGCCATGTCTCCCGACGAAGAACAAGATGTCCGCGCCATCATCGCCGGAATTCCGGTCCTCATCAATTATTCCGGGCCCATCACGAGGCTCGGCGGACTAACCAACCGCGTCTATGCCCTCGCAGATACTGTGCTGCGCATTCCAGGCGATGGCACGAAGGAATACATCAACCGCACCAATGAAGCCATTTCGGCAAGGGTTGCCGCGAGCGCCGGTGTCAGCCCCGAAGTACTGCATGCCGATCCCGCAACGGGCCTGATGGTCACGCGGCTTGTGGGCGATTCTGTGACGCTGTCGCCGGAGCTTTTCAAGAGCCGCAAAGGTGCTCCCGCCCGCGC
>JANNFZ010000471.1:0-2945 GCA_031380375.1 Hyphomicrobiales bacterium | reverse complement strand
CTCATCGCCCACCAGCCTACGCCCTTTCGGGGTTCGACCTTATTTCCACAATAGGAAAATAACGCTTGACACCGCGCGGTCGATCTGCCATATCCCGGTACATTCCACAAATCCCCCAACTCCGAATGCTTCGAGGCTTTGGCTCGCGCAAAGCACCTCAGCATGAGGAATTCCTCACCCTGAGGTGCCCACGCAGTGGGCCTCGAAGGGTTTCTTTCACCACCATCCGTTTCCACAACACGCCATGACGCAAATGGCGGGTGACGAAGCACTTTCACCGCGTTAAACAGTCCTGTCATCGCGCTACCCCACACGGGGCGCGTCGCAGGAGCAACAGGAGCAGCACATGACCAAAACACTTTCAATTTCAGGCCTCATTCTCGCCCTCATGGCGGGCGCGGCAAATGCCCATCCGGGCATCGGCCATGCCGCCGGATTCATGCACGGCTTCGCGCACCCCATTGGCGGCGTTGACCATGTGCTGGCGATGATTGCAGTCGGACTTTTCGCCGCCATGCTGGGTGGCCGGGCACTGTGGTTTGTTCCAGCGACATTCGTGGCCATGATGGCAGCGGGCGGCATTCTTGGTTTCAGTGGTGCGGAACTTCCCCTTGTCGAAACAGGCATCGGACTTTCAGTCGTCGTTCTGGGTCTTGCCGTGGCGCTGCGCCGCAATGTGCAGGTGATGTCGGCTTCAGCGCTTGTGGGCTTCTTTGCGGTATTCCACGGTTTCGCTCATGGTGCCGAAATGCCCGCTGGGACGAGTGCTGTGACCTATGCCCTCGGCTTCATGCTGGCAACAGCCCTGCTCCATGGGGTCGGGATCGCCTTTGGACTTGGGTTTGGCCGCTTTGCGAATGTTGCACGCATTGGCGGCGGGGCGATTGCCGTTGCCGGTGCGGGGCTTTTGAGTGGGTTGGTTTAACGAAAGAAACCCCACACGGTTCTGAGGGCGTGTGGGGTTGATGGTCGTTCGTCAGTGTCGCCTAGCTGTTCACGGCCTCCTTTAAAATCTTTCCGGGTTTGAACCGCGCCCTTTTGGAGGCCGGCAACTTGATCACTTTGCCCGTCCGGGGGTTGCGCCCCTCGCCGCCTTTGCGGCGCATGACGGTGAAAACCCCAAAACCCATGAGGCGCACATCGTCGCCCTGACGCAAAGCCGTGATGATGTTCTCAATCGTCGATTCCACAACTTCCCCGGCTTCGCCGCGGGTCAACTTTGTGTCATGGGCAACCTTGGCAATGAGTTCGCTCTTGTTCATGAGCGCTGCTTCCTTGTATTCAACTGACTTGCCGTGAGACGAGATTGCGGGGGTTCAGGAGAGATTCGCAAGGATTCTCGCGGACGTTCGTCCAAATACTTGATTTGTTAATGCAAGGTATTGAAAGATAATGACATTCCTTCCAGACACCGCGACGCTACTGGCTTATTCCATTGCTTCGGTTATCCTGTTCATCACCCCTGGACCTGACATGAGCCTGTTCCTTTCACGCACCATTGTGAGCGGCAGGCGGGCGGGAATAGCCTCCGCCGTTGGCGCGAACCTGGGCTGCGTGGTGCATACGCTGCTGGTGGCCTTCGGCGTGTCGGCGCTGATCGCCGCTTCCGCCACGGGCTTTCTGGTTTTGAAGATTGTTGGCGCGGCTTACCTGCTGTGGCTCGCCGTCGATGCCATTCGCAAAAGTTCATCGCTCAACGTCAAGGATGCAGAGCGCGTGCGCGTTTCGGCACTCAACAGTTTCATGATGGGGTTCACCATCAACATGACCAATCCCAAGGTGGTGCTGTTCTTCATCACCTTCCTGCCGCAATTTGTTTCGGCAAGCGACCCCCATGTTTCAACGAAGCTTCTGTTCCTTGGGCTGTGGTTCGTCGTCATCAACATCCCGCTTTCGGTGCTGATGATCTGGGGTGCTGAAAAGCTGGTGGACTGGCTAAAGGAGCGCCCCCGCGTCATGCGCGGCATCGATTTCACATTTGCAGGGGTGTTTGCGTTCTTTGCACTGAAAGTGGCCCTGACGCAAGGGAAGTGACCCCATCCGCCCTTCGGGCACCTTCCCCAACAAGTTGGGGAAGGGTGAAGTTGAGCGCTCCCTCAGCACTGCTGGGGGAGTTGTCCGAAGGACTGAGGGGGCGGCGTTTAATGCGTGACGGCGGCCTCGCCGGGGTCGTTGCCCTTGATGCGGGCGGCAGCGGCGGCTTCCTCGGCAAGTTCATCCCATTCAATGGCTTTGGGCTGGCGCACCAGGGCGTGCTGCATCACCGTGTCCATGTGGGCCACGGGAATGAGTTCCATGCCGGATTTCACATTGTCCGGAATGTCCGCCAGATCCTTCACGTTCTCTTCCGGGATCATCACTGTTTTGATGCCGCCGCGCAAAGCGGCCAGCAGCTTTTCCTTCAAGCCGCCGATCGGCAAAACACGGCCACGCAGCGTAATCTCGCCGGTCATGGCCACATCCCTGCGCACGGGAATGCCGGTAAGCACGGAAATGATGGCGGTTGCCATGGCAATGCCTGCCGACGGGCCATCCTTGGGCGTGGCCCCTTCCGGCACGTGGACGTGAATGTCCTTCCGGTCAAACACCGGCGGCTTGACGCCGATTGAGGGTGCCCGGCTCCGCACATAGGATGAAGCGGCCGAAATCGACTCCTTCATCACATCGCGCAAGTTGCCTGTCACGGTCATCTTGCCTTTGCCGGGCATCATCAGGGCTTCGATGGTCAGCAATTCGCCGCCCACTTCCGTCCATGCAAGGCCAGTGACCACGCCGACCTGGTCTTCGCGCTCAGCTTCGCCGAAGCGGAACTTTTGCGCGCCCAGATAGTCGTTCACCACCTTGGCCGTGACCTTGATTTTTTTGCCTTTCTTGGCCGTCATCAAGTCTTTCACGGCTTTGCGGGCCAGCGTATTCATTTCGCGCTCCAGAGAACGCACACCTGC
>JANNFZ010000447.1:0-6311 GCA_031380375.1 Hyphomicrobiales bacterium | reverse complement strand
CAAGGCTGACTGGAGCCGCAAGTTTTGGCACAATGCGAACACCTGGCTGTTCTTACTGCCGGCGCTGGTTTTTTTTGTGGGCTACCAAGTCTATCCCATTGGCCGCGTTCTGTGGATCAGTTTCACGGATTATCAATTCCTGACCAACGAGCCGGCCAAATGGGTTGGCTTCGCCAATTACCTGTCCGCGATGCGCGATCCATTGATGTGGACCAGTCTGGGGCGGGCCGCACTTTTCACGCTCATGTTCCTGCCGGGAACCATCATATTTCCGTTGTTGCTGGCAATTCTTGTGGACCGGGTGGAGAGCCCGAGGCTGGCAACCCTCTATCGTGTCATCCTCATCATTCCCGCGGTCATTCCAAGCACACTTGTTTTTGTGCTGTGGAAATGGATGTATAATTTCCAAAGCGGTCCCATCAATCATTTCCTCGTTGACACAACGGGTCTGTTTACGATGCAGAACGCCCCGCAATGGCTGGGCGGAACTGCTCTCACCCTGCCGTCGATAGCACTCATGGAAGTTTGGTGGGGGCTCGGCTACCACACAATTTTCTTTCTCGCAGGCCTTGCCGCCATATCGAAAGACCTGCCCGAGGCAGCCCGCATTGATGGCGCCAATGAATGGAGTGTGTTCTGGCACATCACTCTGCCGCTCCTGGCACCCATCATGATGATACTTGTGGTTCTCCGATTTGGGTCGGCCATGGCGGTGATCGATGAATACCTGATCTTTGGCGGCTTTAACCGTGCATCACCAACTTACACATGGACCATGTTCATGTACGAGCAGGCCTTCAAGACCGGTTTGTGGCGGCAGGGTTTTGCCGCGGCAATCGGCATGATTGGTGCCGTGGCAATGATGTGTGTGATGGTCGTTCTGCTGCGTATTTTCCGGCCGAAAGCCTGATACCCAATGGCAATCACAAACAGCAAACCCAAATCAGCCGCAACGCGCCCAAAGCGCAGCTGGTTCCGGAAACATCGCAGCACTCTCATACGTCACGGCGTAATCAATTTCTTTTTGGTGATCATTGTTCTGCCCCTCTCATGGGTATTGATGATGTCGGTAAAAACACTGCCTGACTCAATGCGCGGTGATTTCTGGCCGCGCACCTACGATTTCACCCGCTATTCCTATGTCTTTCACAGGATTGAAACACTGCCCGTGAATTTCTTCAACAGCATCTATGTCACGGCCGGAACCGTGCTGTTGACAACCGTTTGCGCAGTTCTCGCCGGCTATGCGCTGGTTCACCTGAAGGCTCGGGGCGGCGGCATTGTCGTTACCGCACTGTTGATTTCGCTGTATTTCCCCACAAGGGTTGTGTCGATCATCAGCATCTACGAAATCCAGAGCATGCTCAATCTGATCAACAGCACCAGTGGTCTCATCCTTCCCTACATCACGCTCAATCTGGCAATCAGCATCCTGATCATGCGCAGTGTATTTCAGTTGGTTCCCCACGAAGTCATTGAGGCCGCAAAAGTTGATGGCGCCGGCCCTTGGCGCACACTCCTGACCATTGCGCTGCCAATGGCACGCAACGGCCTCGTTGTGGTTTTCATTGTCAATTTCGTGACCGCCTGGGGCGAGTTCCTGCTTTGCTCCACACTGACCAACGACCAGGCTGCGCGCACAATGCCGGTGGTTCTCGCCGGTGCCCAGGGCGGCCTTGGCCAATGGACCTGGCCAAACCTTGCGGCCGTCTATGTGGTCGTCGTCCTGCCCGGGATTATCGCTTTCACTTTTGCCCAGAAGCTGTTCTTCAAGGGCATGATGGAAGGTGTTGTCAAAGGCTGATGACCTGTCCTTCATGAATTGAACGGTCAGCAGCCATAACGATCTTCAGGCTCTTCACTGCGTCATTCATGTGATCCGTGAGATCGAGATTGTTCCTGATGGCCTTGAGCAGGTAGAGTTGCTCGCGCTCGCACAGGTCATCGTGACCTGGCTCATCGCTGACATCAATCCTTTGATCGGGGGTCTTCATGTCGGCGTGATGCCAGAGAATTTGATTGGTTTTCGTATGGGCATTGATGTCATCAGACTTAACATTACCGGCCGTTTCGGCCATGACAATTGAAACAGAACCCTTTGGCCCGACAACATCTTTCACAAAGAAGGCAGTCTCGCTCATCATTGGACCCCAGCCGGCTTCGTACCAACCGACAGATCCATCATCGAACATGACCTGCAACATGCCGTAATTCTGCTGCTTCACCTCATCGCTCAGGCGCGCACCAATCGCATGCACTTTGATGGGTTTGGCTTTGGTCATCTGGCACATGACATCGACATAGTGGACGCCACAGTCAACAATGGGCGGAAAACTGTTGAGCAGGCGCTTGTGCCACTCCCATGTCTCGCCGTTGGATTGCTGATTGAGGTTCATGCGGAACACCAGCGGTGTGCCCAGTTGCCGGGCGATTTCGATGAACTTGATCCATGATGGATGCTGCCGGAGAATATAGCCAACAACGAGTTTTTTACCTGTGCGTTGCGCGGTGGCAACCGCCCTCTCGGCGTTCTCTATCGTATCCGCCAACGGTTTTTCGACAAAAACATGGGCGCCGGCCTCCATGGCCTTGATCGCAAATTGTGCGTGGGTGTCCGGCAGCGTGTTGATTGACACTACATCTGGCCTCGTTTCAGCGAGTGCCTTTTCGAAATTGTCGAATTTATTTGCGCCTTTGAGTGCGTCGGGCAACTGCCGTTTGGCGATGTTCCGCTCACAAACGCCGGTCACCTCAAAATCCGGAATGCGCGTGTAGGCCAGCGCGTGGCTCATCCCCATGTTTCCGAGACCCACCACCAGTACTTTCATTTTGTTTGCCATGTCGTGTTCCTCTGATCAGATGTGAATGACCTTGCCGGTACGCGCCGATTCCTCGGCGGCCAGTGTCGCCCCGAGAGCTGCCGCCGCATCTTCCGGCCGTCCGATTTCCGGCCTTGTTCCCTTCAGTGCACAATTTGCGAAGTACTCAAATTCCGCCCTCAGCGCGCCGCCGCGCACGCCTTCGAACATGGGCCAATAC
Source organism: Hyphomicrobiales bacterium (assembly GCA_031380375.1). Taxonomy (GTDB): domain Bacteria; phylum Pseudomonadota; class Alphaproteobacteria; order Rhizobiales; family Aestuariivirgaceae; genus Aestuariivirga. The sequence continues at coordinate 3,272 of JANNFZ010000447.1, read as the reverse complement.
GTCGTGTCAGGGCTGTGGAGCTTGCCCTTGTCGACAATGCCGAGATTGGGGAATGTGTCTTGCACGTGGATAATGCCATCGGTGCCGATGATTGACATGCGTTCATCGATGTCGAAGGGCGTTTTTTCCGGCATGCACCAAACCGTTTCCAGAGTCGCCGTGGCCCCTCCTTCGAAGCGGTACATTGTTTGCCCAATGTCGGGGAACTTGAGGTTTCGCACACTGACGGTTTGTGCATACGCACTTTTCACACGGTCGCCCGTGAACCACAGCATAAGATCAGTGTCGTGGATGGCATCGCCAACGATCGGGCCAATCTTGCCGAGAATTTCAGGCGTCCAGGCGGCTGGAATATTGCGCCGCGAACTCAAGGCTACGATCTTGCCAATGCGGCCTTCGTCAATGGCCTGCTTGGCCATGCGGTAGCGGGGATTGAACCGGCATATATGGCCGATCTGCAGGACGCCCTTTGCCTTCTTGGACGCCGCAATGATTTTGTTGCAGTCCGCCACAGTTGAAGCCATTGGCTTTTCGAGGAAGACGTGCTTTCCGGCTTCAAGTGCCGCAATGGCGGGGTCGGTGTGTTGGTCCCACATCGTGACTATCGAGACGGCGTCAATCGACTTGTCATCCAGCATGTCGCGATAATCAGTATAGGTTTTCTTTACACCGAATTTCCTGGCTTGTTCCGAAAGACGTTCCGGCCGTCTTGTGCAGAGTGCCGCCAATTCAATGTTGGGTATGCCGGCGAGTGTTTCACAATGAATTTCGCCAAACCACCCAAGCCCTATCACACCAATTCGCAACCTTTCCACGGCTTGCTCCTCAAATATCCTGAACAGTGAGTTCGCGCGTCATCACGATGTTGCCTGCCATCAGGCCGCAATCAACCACAAGTGAAGTCCCGGTGATGGCAGCCGCTGCGTCGGAAGCGAGAAAGCCAACCGCGTGAGCGACATCAAGCGGCTCAACAATTCGGCCAAGGGGATACCATTTGCGCAACCGTTCCAGGGTTGTTTGGTCCGCTCCGGCTTTGCGGTCCCAAAGCGGCGTGCGAACGGTGCCCGGCAAAACGATATTGGCACGGATGTTGTAACGGCCATATTCCATCGCCAGTGAGCGCGTGAGGGATATCAGTCCCGCTTTTGCGGCACTGTAGGCCGGGTCACCAAACCCACTCAATCCGTTGACAGATCCGATCGCCACTATTGACCCGCCGCCCCGTTCCTTCATCCCAGGTATGACGGCGTGGGCACAATTGTAGGCACCATTGAGATTGCCATTGATGTCATGACTCCACGCTGCCGGGTCAGTCTTGACGAATGTCGGATGCTCGGAGAAGCCTGCGTTGTTGATGAGAACATCAACGGTCCCAATCTGCCGAAAGGCGGCAGCCATTGCCGCTGGATCTCCGACATCCGCAATGACGTGACGCACTGTCACTTTCTCCCGGCCCAGTTCAGCAGCAAATTCATTCAGTGATGGGCTCCTGTCTATTGCGGCAATGACAGCACCTTCGCTGGCGAAGTAGCGGCACAGGCTTTGGCCAATTCCGCCCGCTGCCCCGGTGACAGCAACTACTTTTCCTTCGAATTTCATGTTCCGGTCTCCAGCAGCTTCATTGCATCGGCAATCCAGTTGAGATTGGCCTGGCGAATGTGGCCCCAATTGTAAAAAGCGATGTCATTTACACCGCCGTCTCTCAGTGCAGTTACCGCTGCCAGAAGTTCAGCCTTGCTTTCGAGGTCGGGATAGGCGGGGCGCAAAATTCCGCGCAGTTTGCCTGTGCCGCGCAACCGGCGCTTTATGTCAAACAGGTCGGCCTTCACACGCGCCGCACTGCTTTCATAGAAACATGCCTCAAGAATCCCGGCGGCCCCGGCCAGTGCGTTGAGATCGCTGCCCTCATACCATGCTCCTGCAGTGGGACGTGCAACCGACGGAATGACAGCCACTGATGCATCTTTGCGGACGGCATTGCGTATCTCTGCGACAAGTGAGGTGGCAACGCTGCAGCGCCAGTCAAGAAACGCCTTTAGTTCACCATCCGAGCGCGTGTCCGCGTGCCAGAACGCTTCTGCCATGTCAGGCGCAAAATCAATGTCGGAAGAGAGATAAGCGTCGATGTCTGCTGCCACGCGCGCTTTCAGCGCGCTGGCATTGATGCCTGCTTTCCCTGCTCCCGCAAGACAGTACCCGCAAAAACACAATCCCAATTGGCTGTCGAGCCACCGGTTGGGCCTCTGCAATGCGAATTCATGGTGAAAGCCATGCGCATAGGGCGCAAAGCCCGGCGACTCCAGTGACAGGCCGGAAACAGCATAGCTCTCTGTCACATCCCGGGCGAGTCCGATCGCGTAGGCGCGCGCATCCGGATGCGACGGACACATGCTGTAGACATAGCGGTCACCGAATGCATTTGCGACTGTTGCATCAGGACGAGCCGTGCCGAGCAACGTGTTGTGAAGGAGTACAAGCCAGACATTGGTTTGAATATCTTTCGTTCCCACAAGCTCGCGAAGAACGTCCCTGTTCTGCATCATCGCGTTGGCGCGTGGCTTGATCGCCCCATAATGCTTGGCGTCTGTCTTGAAATATGTGGTGCCGTCCTCAGGGAAATAGACTTTGCCGTTTTTGCCATGCGGGCGAAGAAATTTTCCCGCGTGATAGCTTCCGGCATAAGTGACTGTGTCGAGACCGAGTGACTTGAATTGCGCGACAGAATTTGCCACGCCCTCCTCGGCGAGATCCCACGCGTAAGTATATATCGCCCTATAACTCATCCGGACGTTCCATCGGCAAACCAGCCTTCCTTGAGATAGTGCATGTACTCAAAAATGGTATCGTACTTGCGCACGAAAACCACCTCAAGAAAATCACCAACCTTGAATGGCGGGATAATGATTTCAACGCCCGGCGCTGCCAGATGCAAAGCCAGTGCGTCCACGCGAAATGCGATATGCGGATTCACTTTTACTGCCGCAGGAACAGAGCTGTCCGGTTCGTAACGGAGAAACTCAATATGCTCGGGATGGTCGTGCGGATTGGTCACCCAGACACGGCTCTGTTCAACCCAATTCTCGTTTGGCTGTTTCACCGTCGTGGTTATCCCGACGTGATCGAAGACCAACATACCCGCTGCTCCGGAAGTGGTGACAAGGGTGGCAGCCGAAGCCGCCACCCCAAGGTTCAGATGCGCTTGGCAATCTCGTCGACATTCACTGCCTTATAGACATCAGACAGGACAAAGCCGTCAGCGTCGGCTTTGACTT
>JANNFZ010000443.1:0-5776 GCA_031380375.1 Hyphomicrobiales bacterium | reverse complement strand
GGAAGCGCGCCAGCACGTTGTTGTAAACCACGACAATGCAGAACGTGGCGTGGCCGAGGACGATCGTCCACATCGAAAACGGGATATCGAGCAGGTTGAAGGCCGAGCGCAGCGCAATGCCGGTTATGATGCCGGGCAGCGCAATGGGCAGGATGAACAGGATCGAGATATAGTCCCTGGCGGCAAAGCGCGCCCGCCACAGGGCCGCTGACGCCAGGGTGCCAAGGACAAGCGCCAGCGCCGTTGCGATGGCCGCGATCTCGAGCGACAGCCAGAGTGCCGTCCAAATGTCATCGCGCTCCCAAACCGCCACAAACCACCGGGTGGTCAGCCCCGGCGGTGGAAAGGCGTAGCTCTTTTCTTCCGTCGTGAAGGCATAAAGGAAGATCAACAGCAGCGGCACATGCAAAAAGAGAATGGTGCCGAGGGACGCGATTTTCAGGCTCCAGGGTGATGACTGGCCTTCAGAGCGCATCGAAGGCCCCCATCCGCTTGGCCATCGTCAGGTAGCAGACCATGATGAGAATGGGCACAACCGTGAAGGCGGCGGCCAGGGGAATGTTTCCCGCTGTGCCCTGCAGCGTGTAAACCGCTTCGCCGATAAAAAAGCGCGACGACCCGACAATCTGCGGGATGATATAATCGCCAAGCGTGAGCGAAAACGTGAAAATCGACCCGGCGATGAGCCCGGGAAGTGCAAGCGGCCAGATGACATGGCGGAAAGTCTGCACCGGTTTCCCGCCAAGATCGGCTGAGGCTTCAATGAGATTGGCGGGAACGCGCTCAAGTGCCGCCTGGGTCGGCAGGATCATGTAGGGCAGCCAGATATACACAAACACAATGAAGGTGCCGAGATGGCTCGTCGAAAGGCTGGGTCCACCGATCACCGGCACCGCGAGGACGGCATCAAGAACGCTGGTCAGGTGAAGTTTCGCGGCAAGCCACGAAATGATCCCCTCCTTTGACAGCACAAGCTTCCACGAATAGACCTTGACCAAATAGCTCGACCACAGCGGCAGCATGACAAGAATGTAGAAGAGCGCCTTCCAGCGGCCACTGGCATAACGCGCCGCGAAATAGGCGAAGGGATATGAGATGGCACCCGCCGCCAGTGTGACCAGCGTGGCCATGATGACAGTTCTGAGAATGACGTCGAAATTGGCGGACTGAAAAAGCTGTCCGAAAGTTGAAAGCGTCGGCTCATAGATCACCAACCCGGAGAAATCGTCGATCGAGAAAATCGCGTTGACGAGGAATGCGGCGAGTGAGCCAAGATAGACGACGCCAATCCACAGCAGGGGTGGCAGCAGAAAAAGCGCAAACAGCAGCCGGGGCCTGCGAAACAGGCCGTCAGCGAGTCCTGCCCGCAGGCCCGACGCAGGCACTGTTGCCTCGGCGCTCATGCCTCGCCCGCCATTTCATGGAGCGCATCACGTGGCCAGGCCAGGCGGACAGCCTCGCCCGCGCTGAAATCCCGCGCCGGAACGGTGGCTTGAAGTGAAATGTTGTTGTCGGTCATGGCGTGGATGCGGGTCAACGCACCCTGGTAGTTTGACGTGACGATGCGGCCTGTCGCAGCAATTTCGCCTGCCGCCGGCTTTTCCCTGGCGGCCACAAGGCGGATGCGTTCAGGCCTCAGGCTGTGCCACTTCCTGTTTCCGCCGAGGCCTGCCGACTGCTCGGGGGAAAGGACATTGGCCGAGCCGACAAAATCCGCGACGAAACGGGTGCGCGGCTTTTCATAAATGTCCTGCGGCGTGTCGATTTGGGCAATTTTGCCGTGGTTGAAAACCGCGACGCGGTCAGCCATCGACAGGGCCTCACCCTGGTCGTGGGTGACAAAGACAAAGGTGATGCCGAGTTTGCGTTGCAGCGATTTGAGTTCCAACTGCATCTGTTCGCGCAGCTTGAGGTCAAGGGCTCCCAGCGGCTCATCGAGCAAAAGGACCTTGGGTTCATTGACCAGTGCCCGGGCGAGGGCGACACGCTGCCTTTGCCCGCCCGACAATTGGCCGGGCCTGCGGTCCCCGTAACCCGCGAGGGCAACCAGCGCCAGGGCTTCATCGGCTTTCCGGTGGCGGGCCGCTTTGTCCATGCCCCTGACCATCAGGCCATAGGCCACATTGTCCCTGACGCTCATGTGCGGGAACAACGCATAGTCCTGGAATACGGTGTTGACGTTGCGGCGATAGGGCGGAACACCTTCGGCGGTGACGCCGAAGATTTCGATGTGTCCGGCATTCGGCTGCTCAAATCCCGCAATCAGCCGCAGACATGTTGTCTTGCCGGAGCCTGAGGGGCCAAGCATGGCAAAGAATTCACCCGGATGGATCACCAGCGACACGTCATCTACGGCGCGCACCGGCCCATAGGCACGGGTGACACCGTCAAAGCGGACGGCGGGCTTTTCAGTTTCGTTCATGTTGCCACGGGCATTGCAATTTGCGCCTGCGGGAACCGAACCGCCCCCGCAGGCCGCAGATCATTTGGTCAGCCGCCGCGAACGGCGCGCATGGCGTCAACCCACTTGGCATAGGGCACGCAACCCGCTTCCTGCGTGCTGCACTTGGCCACCGGCGTGCGCCAGAAGTGGATCCTGTCGAAGGTCCCAAAGCCGTTCGTGTCGCAACCCGTGTCTGTCAAAAGCGCGTTGCCTTTGCAGGCATCAGGATTGGCAGGCACAGATCCGAACCAGGCCGCCACATCCCCCTGGACCTTGGGCGACAGCGAGTGTTCCATCCACATATAAGCGCAGTTGGGATGGGCGGCATCAGCAGACATCATGGTCGTGTCGGCCCAACCGGTTGCGCCTTCATCGGGAACAGTCGAAGCGATCGGGGTTTTTTCCATGACGGCCTTGTCAGCCTGCAGAAGATTGACCTGGAATGGCCACGACGAAGAAGCCACGACGCCTTCATTCTTGAAATCGTCGATTTGCACCATGGCATCGTGCCAGTAGCGGCCGACAAGGGCACGCTGGCCGTTGAGCAGTTCCACGGCCGCATTGAATTGCGCTTCCGTCAGCTCATAAGGATCCTTGATGCCGAGATCTGGCTTTTTGGACATCAGGTAAAGCGCTGCATCAGCGATATAGATCGGGCCGTCAAAGGCCTGGACCCGGCCCTTGTTGGATTTGCCGTCGGGCAGGTTCTGCTCCTCAAACACCACCGACCAGGACTTTGGCGCTTCCGGAAACACCTTGCTGTTGTACGCCAGCACATTGGCACCCCACTGGTAGGGCGCTCCATAGTGAACCCCGTCGACCGTGTGCCAGGCTGCGTCCTGCAAGCGCTTGTCAACCTTGCCGTAAGACGGGATCAACGCCGTGTTGATTGGTTGCACGCGCTTTCCGGCAATGATGCGCAAGCTGGCGTCACCCGAAGCCGTCACAAGGTCAAAGCCCTTGTCCTTCATCAGGGTGACCATTTCATCGGACGTGCCTGCGCTCTTGACGTTGACTTTGCAGCCGCTGGCTTTTTCGAAATCACTGACCCAGTCAAAATTCTTGTCGCTGGACCCGTTCTCGATATAGCCGGCCCAGGCGAGAATATCGACCTGGCCTTCGCCCTTGCCGACTTCCTTCAGCATCTCCTGTGCGAAGGCCCCCCCGGTCAAGACACCAGTGAGTGCTGTCGCCGTGACGGCCGAAACGAAAGTTCTGACGATTGATCGCATGTTTGTCTCCCTTGGGGTTGATTTCGCCAAATCAGTTGCGGCGGGCCACCCCTTGAGGCCCTTTCCCGCATGGCTTGGGTTGAGGTTAGCCTGAGTTTGACGGTGGCGTAAAGAACCCCTAAGAAGGCCGCAACGCGTCCATCAGAGACGTGACGTCAGTATCAGGTGAGGGGACGCGCGATTTTGGCAGTAACGCCATCCAGCGGAAAGACATCGGCAGTCGTCATTGATGACTTGCACAAATCCTTTGGGCCGCTTGAAGTCCTGAGAGGTGTATCGCTGAACGCCCATGAAGGTGATGTGGTTTCGATGATCGGTGCCTCGGGCTCGGGCAAAAGCACTTTTCTGCGCTGCATCAATTTCCTCGAAATGCCCACCAAGGGCCGCATCACCGTGACAGGCGAGGAAATCGCCATGAAACCCGCCCGCGACGGCAATTTGCATCCCACAGACAAGCGCCAGCTGGAGCGCATTCGCACCAAGCTAGGCATGGTCTTCCAGAGCTTCAACCTGTGGCAGCACATGACGGTGATACAAAACGTCATGGAAGCTCCAGTCCACGTCTTGAAACTCGCCAAAGCAGAAGCAAGGGAACAAGCCGAAGCCCTGCTGCACAAGGTCGGTCTGTTTGAAAAGCGTGACCAGTATCCGGCCTTTCTTTCCGGTGGGCAGCAGCAACGCGCCGCCATTGCCCGGGCGCTGGCCATGGAGCCAAAGGTCATGCTCTTTGATGAGCCCACCTCGGCGCTTGATCCCGAACTTGTCGGTGAGGTTTTGAAGGTGATCCGCGACCTCGCGAGGGAGGGCCGCACCATGATTCTCGTCACCCATGAAATGAAATTTGCCCGCGATGTGTCGTCCGAGGTCATCTACCTGATCAGGGGATTGATCGAAGTGAAAGGTCCGCCGTCGCAGGTTTTTGGCGCTCCCAAAAGCGAGCGCTGCAAGCAATTCGTGTCCGGGGTTCATTGATCCGGGCATCGAACTACCAAGCCTCCATCAAGGAGGCAAAACACTTACAGGGAGAACTAAAATGAAATTGTCAAAACGTCTTCTTCTCGCCGCTGGTGCAGCATTGTTGCTGACAGCGGGCCAGGCCATGGCCGATCTCAAAATGGGCGTGGCCGCCGAACCCTATGCGCCCTTCACCTCCAAGGATGCTTCCGGCGTCTGGGTTGGCTGGGAAGTTGACTTCATGAATGCCCTTTGCGCCGAGATCGGCGAAAAGTGTGTGATCGAGGAAGTGGCATGGGACGGCATTATTCCGGCTCTCACGGCCAAGAAGTTCGACGCCATCATGTCGTCCATGTCGATCACCCCGGAGCGCGCCAAGACCATCAACTTCTCTGACATGTATTACAACTCGGCTGCGGTCATCATCGGCCCGAAGAGCGACGACAAGGATTTTTCGCCTGAGCATCTCTCCGGAAAGAATGTCGGCGTGCAGGTGTCCACCACCCATGCCGCCTATATCGACAAATATTATGCTTCGAAGGGTGCAGTCGTCAAAACCTATGCCACGCAAGACGAAGCCAACAATGACCTCGCCGCCGGCCGCCTTGACTATGTCATGGCTGATGGTGTGGCGCTTGATGCTTTCCTGACTTCGGACCAGGGCGCGTGTTGCGAACAAAAGGGTGCGGTGCCGATCGACATTGACATCCTCGGACCAGGTGTCGGCATGGGCATCCGCAAGGAAGACACCGAAGTGCTCGCCAAGATCAATGCCGGCATCAAGGCCTTGGCCGACAAGGGCGTGTTCAAGCAGATTACCTCAACCTGGAAACTCGACGGCAAAGTCGTGACGCCGGGCATGTAAGAACACACTGCGCCGGATCGCTTCACGTTTGCGCGGTCCGGCGCAACCGCATCGCCGCAATGCTGGCTGCCGCCATACCCATCTGGGAACTTCTGTCGCTTGGTCCAAAAGGATATGGCGACGAAATGCTTTGGGGCGCGTTGCGCACCTTGCAGATTTCCTTTTTCGGTTACGCGTTTGGTTTTGCGCTCGGCCTGTTGGGTGCCGTCGGCAAACTGTCGGGCGGTCCAATCATCCGTGCCGTTCTGCAATTCTACACCACGGTTTTTCGCGCCATCCCTG
>JANNFZ010000420.1:0-3357 GCA_031380375.1 Hyphomicrobiales bacterium | reverse complement strand
GATGATGGCGGCGGGCATCAATGCCGTCGGACTGGTCAACGACAAGATCTTGTCGCCAACCCGCGCCATCATCGCCGGACGCGAAACCATCCTCGCTGGCACCAACAATGACATGGGCATTACATTTGAGCCGGACTGCATTGCGGCCGGGCAAAAGGCACTCGCAGAATTCGGCACAGGCACCACGGGCTCGCGCATCGCCAATGGTTCCTACGCCTTTCACAAGGAATTGGAGCATGAACTGGCAGGCTTTCTTGGCCGCAAGCATTGCATCGTTTTCACCACGGGTTACCAGGCCAATCTCGGCATGATGTCGGGGCTGGCTGGTCCCCGCGACACCATCTATCTCGATGCCGATTCCCATTCGTCAATCTATGATGGCTGCACGCTTTCCGGCGCGAAGCTGGTGCGCTTCCGCCACAATGACGCGGCTGATCTCGACAAACGTTTGTCGCGTTCAGAGAGTGACGGAGGCGGGCGGCTTGTGGTGCTGGAAGGCATCTATTCGATGCTCGGCGACCGGGCACCACTCAAGGATTTCGTGGCGCTGCGTGAGAAGCACAAATTCCAGTTGCTTGTCGATGAGGCACATTCGTTTGGTGTGCTCGGTCCCCATGGCCGGGGCCTTGCTGATGAAGCAGGGCTTGAAGCGGAAGCCGATTTCATCGTCGGCACCTTTTCGAAGAGCATCGGCTCAATCGGCGGCTTCGGGGCGGGCGACCATCCGCTGTTCGAAACACTGCGCTATGCCATGCGACCCTACATGTTCACGGCGTCATCGTCGCCCGCCACCATTGCCACATCCATCGCCGCCATCAAAGTGCTGGCGCGGGAGCCCGAACGGCGCGACGCTCTTCGGCGCAATTCCGAGCGCCTGTTCAATGGTTTCCGGGGCCTGGGTTTTGACATGGGCTGCGAAGAGGTGAGCCCGGTCGTCGCCGTCAAATGCAAGGACGAGCCCTCGACCATCGCCATGTGGAATGCGCTTTTGCAGGCGGGTGTTTATGTGAACATCGCGCTGCCGCCGGGCACGCCAAACCGCTTGTGTTTGCTGCGCTGCTCGGTTTCAGCGGCTCACAGTTTTGACGAGATAGACCAGATTATTGCGGTGTTTGCCAAGGTTGTTGCGGGTCAGCGTTAGACCCGTTCGGTGCCCAGCGTCATATAGGCGGCGATCAGCGTGAACACGAAGAGCGGCGTCCACGCCGCCATCCATGGCGGAATGAGGCCAAGTTCGCCAAAGGATTGCGAGAAGCCGTCGAAGACGAAGAAGGCAAAGCCCAGGCCCACGCCTGCCGCAAACAACATGCCAAGGCCGCCGCCCCGGCGGAAACGCGCCGCCAGCGGGATGCAAAGCGCCATCATTATGAGGGGCACAAGGGCCGGTGTGATGCGCCGTTGCAGGGCCGTTTCATAGACATAGGCCGGGCGAATGCCGAAGCCGTCATTGGCCGAGAAATAGCGGAGTTCACCGCTGGTCAATTCCTCAGGATCGCCGGAACGGGTGCCAGCAAGAGCAGGCCGCATGTCGCCACCATAAAGTGCCGTGGCCATGCGGCGCGGCGGCATGTTCTCGCGGTCATATATTGTGACGCCCGCGAGATGCCACTGGTCTTGTTTCCGTTCGGCGCGGTCGGCGAATATCTGCTGGAGCAGCAGGCCCTTTTCGTCGCGTTTGAAGATGACAACATTGCTGAGGATGCGGCTATCGTCGCTGGCACCGGCAGCGCGCATGATGTCGGTGCCGGAGCGCAGCCACAAGGGATCGTTTTCCGAGAGGTTCAGTTTCTTCTGGCCATAGTCGCCGATGCCCCAGTCGCGAAGCGTTGGCGCGGCGGCGGGTACGGCGCGATCCAGCAGAACCACGTGCAAGACTCCTGCAAGAAGCGCCATGGGGGCCAGCATGGCTATGATGCGGAAGGGCGAGATGCCCATGGCCCAGATGGCTGTGAGTTCATTGCGGTAACTGAGTTCGGTGATGGCCAGAAGAATGGCGAGCAGCAGGCACATGGGCAGGAAGGTCGAAATGACATTGGGTGCGCGCAGCAGGATGTAATGGAGAACGCTCAAGGTGCTGCCTTCGCCGATGGCGGTAATCTCGCGGGAATAGGCGACGACTTCGAGTGACAGCACAAACAGCGACAGGCCGATGATGATGGCAAGGAAGCGCAGAACGATCATGCGGCTGATCATGAAGGCGATGCGTGTCATGCGGGCCTCCTTGACAGGCGGCGGACAAGGCCGGAGACGGCATCCTGCACCGGTGACAAGAACCGGTCCATGGCGTTTTCGGTCAGCGTGAAACTCATCATGTAAAAGCGCCATGCGGCAAAGGCGGCGAGCAGGATGGTGGGCAGCCATAGGGTCAACCAGGGTGAAAAGCCGCTGTGCCCGGTGGCGCGCTCGCCCTGGCCGATCACTTCATGGAAGGCAACGATCAGCACCATGGCGATGGTTATGCGATAGGCGCGGGGACTGCGCACCCGTCCCACCGCGAAGGGCAGGGCCAGGAACGGAAGGACCAACATGATGACGATGTTGACAAGACGGACATGAAACGCGGCGCGCATGGCATCCGGGGTTCTGCTCTTGGGGGGCGTATCCATCTGCTGGTAAAGTTCAACAATCGTGAGTTCGCGTTCATCATCGCCGCGGGGGCGGAAAATATCCTTTGAGACTTTGCCCAAAGGCGTTTCGGTTGTTTCAAATGTTCCGACACGGGCCGGAACGGCGAGGCTTGGAGTGGGCCATTTTTCGAGATCGAGCTGGTGGCCGTTTTCGAGCCGGAGCACGGGCCGTGTCTGGCCTGGCACGGCAATGAGCACGCCTTCGGACGCCGTCAGGGTTTCGGTACCGGCAGCGCCGCGGTCGTCAAACAGGAAGATGCGTTCGAACCTGCTGTTTTCGCGGTCAAGTTTGTCGAGAATGAATGTGCGCGATCCAGCCTGCATGAACACGCCCTCCTCGGCGAGGAAAAAGGCATCGACGTTGACGATGTCGAAAAGTGCTGAACGATAGGCATAGCGGGCGTAGGGTTGCAGCCAGCCGAACATGCCCAGCGAGAGCAAACTGAAAATCACGGCGAGCAGCAGCACCGGGCGCATCAGGCGGTGATAGCTGATGCCGGAGGCCAGCATGGCGTCAAGCTCGCTTGATTTGGAAAGCTTGTTGAAGCCGAACAAAAGGCCGAGGAACAGTGCGGCGGGAACGGCGGTGCCGAGGTAATGCGGCACCAGATAGGCCATGAGCTCGAAGGCCGAGAGGAAGGAGCTTTTCTTGCCAAGGGTGCGTTCGAGCACGCGCACCATGCGGTCGGCGAGCAACATGAGCAGGCCGATCGACAAGCTGGCCAGCAAG
>JANNFZ010000347.1:0-2190 GCA_031380375.1 Hyphomicrobiales bacterium | reverse complement strand
CTCCCTTCTTGGCCGCATCATGAATGGGAGCGGCCGCAGCCGGAGACGCCAAGGCAAAGATCGCGATGAAACAGCCAACACGCCAGCGCATCATAAACCTCCATTGCGGGAGTACCGTCCGGGACTTGATAGCACACAATGCGCCCGGGGTTAACTGACATTCCGGGGAGTTGGTGTCAGCGGCCATTGGAAGCCTGGTCATTTTGGGGCCTTGCGGCAGACGCAATTTGCGGCTACCTCGCGTGCCGTTCCAACCGGAGATTTCCATGAATAAACTGATCCTGGCTGCGGCAGTAATGACTGCCTGTGCGGCACCTTCCTTTGCCCAATCGCTGAAGGTCGATACCTCGCTGAATTGTAGCTTCACCATTGTGACACGCCCCGACCTTGCTCCCGGTCATGTAAAGCACATCACCAAGCTGGCAGCGGCCGGCTTTTACGACGGCATCGTGTTCCACCGGGTGGTTGAAGGCTTCATGGCGCAAACGGGTGATCCGACAGGCACCGGCATGGGTGGTTCCAACGAACCCGACCTCAAGGCCGAATTCAGCAATGAACATTTTGGCCGTGGTGTTGTCGGCATGGCCCGTTCGGCCAGTCCTGATTCCGGCAACAGCCAGTTCTTCGTCATGTTCGCCGAAGGCTCCTTCCTCAATGGCCAGTACACGGTGTGGGGCAAGGTTGATGAAGACGGCATGGCCTGCGTGGACAAAATCAAGCGCGGCGAGCCCGTGGACAACCCCGACAAGATGACAAAGGTAACCGTGCAATAATGGCTGATCTCGAAAACACCCTCTATCTTGAACTCGCTGATGCCAAGGGCAAAGCCAAAGGCCGCGTATCGATTGCGCTGCGCCCCGACCTCGCACCCGGCCATGTGGGCCGCATCAAGGAATTGGCGCGCGATGGCTTTTATGACGGCGTGGTGTTCCACCGGGTCATCGAGGGATTTATGGCGCAAGGCGGCGACCCGACAGGCACCGGCACGGGCGGCTCCAAGAAGCCTGACCTCAAGGCCGAGTTTTCCAGCGAAAAACATGTGCGCGGGTCTTGCTCAATGGCGCGCTCGTCCAATCCCAATTCAGCCAACAGCCAGTTCTTCATCTGCTTTGGTGATGCGGGTTTCCTCGACAAGCAATACACCGTTTGGGGCAAGGTAACCGAAGGCATGGACATCGTTGACACCATCAAGCGCGGCGAACCGGTGCGCGAGCCTGACAAGATCGCCAAGATGCAAGTGGCTGCGGATGTGAAGTAAGTTCCCCACCCCCGACCCCTCCCCGCCAAGCGGGTAGGGGTGAATTTTTGGACTCACCCCTCCCCAATTTTTGGAGAGGGGCAGGGGTGGGGAGTCAACTCGCCGCCTTCTTGATCGCATCGGCAAGCACAGCAGCAGACTGTGCACCAACCACGCCATATTTCTGGGCGATGATAAACGTCGGCACGCCCGTCACGCCCATTTGCTGCGCTACATCGACTTCGCGCAACACGGCTTCCTTGTCCTTGTCGCTGCCAAGGTCGGCCAACATTTTTTCCGCGTTCAAGCCATGGCGCCCGCCGATTCCTGCGAGCACTGGTGTCTGGCCCACGTCCTTGCCTTCATTCCAATAGGCCATGAACAGGGCCTCGGCGATTTCGTGCTGCTTTCCTTCTGTCATGGCCCAGCGCAGCAAGCGGTGGGCATTCAGGGTATTGGGCGTGCGGGTGATTTTTTCGAATGAAAAAGGCACGCCGTCTTTCTTGCCCGCGGCAATCAGCGGATCATGCATGGTCGAGAGCCTGCCCTCGCCGAACTTCGCGACCAGATAGTCGCGGCGCCCCATGCCTTCGGCTGGAATTGTGGGATCGAGAAAAAACGGGCGGTAGACGACTTGTGCCGAGATCTCGGGAATCATGGCCAGTGCCGCATCCAAACGGCGCTTGCCAAGAAAACACCAGGGGCAAATGACGTCCGAGACAACATCAATCTTTATGGTCGAACTCACGGAATGCGCCAGAGTGTTGTAGCTTCGAAACCCGGCAATGGTTGCGCCTCGGGCTTGCCGATGGTGCTCCAGCGCGCCACCCATTGCCCGCCGGCATCATAGAAGGGGATGATGTAGTGTCCCGCCACCAACAGGCGGTCTTCGGCGCGGACGGCGGAGGCAAAGTCTTCACGTGATGTGGCTTTCAACATGGCTTCAATTGCCG
>JANNFZ010000323.1:0-12454 GCA_031380375.1 Hyphomicrobiales bacterium | reverse complement strand
GGCGAGTTGCGCGAACTCTTCCGGCAAGACTGGGGCGGAGTTGAAACACCGCGTCAGTGGAACCTGGTGACCAGCAAGGCCAATACTTTGCGTGGCGTGCATGTCCATCGCGAACACGACGACTATCTCATCGTGTTGCAGGGTGAAATGCACCTGGGTTTGCGCGACATCAGGCCAGACAGCCCGACCTGCGGAACGTCAGCCATGGTGGTGCTGAACGTCTCGCCCCACAAAGCGGCTTTTGTGCCACGCGGCGTCATCCACGGTTTTTGTTTCACGACACCGACAACCTATGTCTATGGCCTGACAGCCTGCTGGACTCCGGCCGATGATCTTGGCTGCCGCTGGAATGATCCCGCCTTGGAGTTCAAGTGGCCGGTCGCAAATCCGTTGCTGTCAGCACGTGACCGGCAGGCCATCGGCCTTGCCGCGTTGCAGGCTGAAATGCTGGGCGGCAAGGTGCCATGACGAAGCCAGTTGCCATCGGTCTTGTCGGCTGCGGCAAGTGGGGTCAATTTGTGCTCCGCGACCTCAAGAGCCTTGGCGCTTCCGTCACAGTGGCAGTGCATTCGGCAGTGAACACTGAGCGGGCCCGGGCCTACAGCGCGGATGTAATTGTCGGGACAATTGCCGAGCTGCCCACGGACCTTGCGGGCTATGTGGTTGTGACGCCGACTGACCGTCACGCCGAAGCGATTGAGGCTCTCATCCCCCGTGGCAAACCCATTTTCGTTGAAAAGGCGATGACCAGCAATGTGGCCGCAGCGCGGTCCATCGTCGATCGGGCAGGAGACCGGGTATTTGTCATGGACAAGTGGCGCTATCACCCGGGCATTGAATCGCTGCGCGCGCTTCACCAGTCCGGCCGCCTCGGCCGCACCGTGGCCCTGCACTCCTATCGGTGGGGCTGGTCGACAAATCACGATGAACTGGATCCAATCTGGCTTTTGACGCCCCACGATCTGGCAATCGCATTTCATATTCTCGGTGAAATGCCCCGTCCGGTACACGCCAGAGGGCGGGTCCTGTCATCGCTGGCGGCCGAGTTGACGGCGGTACTCGAAGGCGTGAACGGGACCAGTGTGCATATCGATATTTCCAGCCTCAGGCCTGGCCATCAACGCTTGGTTTATCTGGTGGGCGACAAGGGCACAGCCCAGCTTTCGGACAGCTATGACACACACCTCAAGCTCCGCATTGGCAAGACCGGAGCACGCGATGCCGAGGACGTCACATTGCCTTTTGCCGCCAGCATGCCGCTAAAGTCAGAACTGGACCACTTTCTCAAGCATCTCCAGGGCGGTCCGGCGCCCATGAGTTCGGCGCGCGAAGGATTGAAAGTTGTCGAAACTATTGCAGCGCTCAGGTCCATGGCAGGGCTGGGAGCCTGATCTGTGACCCATCCCAAAGTCAGCATTGTCACCGCCACTTGGAACCGCGGAAAACATCTCGTCCCCACTTTGAAGTCTGCCCTGCAACAGGATTTCCAGGACTTTGAGATCATCGTTGTGGGTGATGGCTGCACGGACGACACTGAACAGGTTTTACAGCCCTATCTTTCGGATCGCCTGCGCTGGATCAACCTGCCGCACAACACCGGCAGCCAGGCTTTTCCCAACAACGCCGGAATTGCGGCTGCGAGGGGCGAATACATCGCCTACCTTGGCCACGACGACATTTGGGACAAATCCCATCTCAACCATCTCAACGTTGCGCTGCATGGCAATGGTGCCGCCGATTTCTGCGTTTCGGGCTGCATTTCCTATGGCCCCCTGGACAGCAACTTTTATCGCGTCACCGGTTTCTTTGAAAGACCCGATGACCCATTTGTCCATTTTGTGCCGCCATCAGCCATCATGCACCGGCGCAGTGCAGTCAAGACTTCTGGCATGTGGCGGTCGCCACACCGCGTTCGGCCGCCCGTCGATGCCGATTTCTGCCTGCGGGCGGCCCATGCCGGGTGCGGATTTGTTGCAACAGGCAAAGCGACAGTGCACAAGTTTCCGGCCGGTTTCCGATATCTGTCTTACATGCGCCAGGCTTCGACTGAGCAGGCTGAAATTCTGAGGCAAATGACCTATCCCGGCTATCAGGACCAGATCGCAAGGCGGCTCGCCGCTGCCCGTGCGTCCGGTCAATTCATGGTTTCGAAACATCCTGACTACGCAGCGGTGCCGCCAGGCGAACTGATGAAGCGAACCCGGATGGTGCGGGGGATCGAGTTGCCTGATCTCACAGCGCTGACGGGTGCAGCTGTCATCTCCCAAAGCGATGAAAATCGCGGATTCGACTGGCTGCAGCGTGAACCGGGCAAGCCCTATCGCTGGTCAGGGCCCAATCCGCGCCCAAAGATTCTTATCAGCCACACCGCCCCTGGCCCCGTTGAATTCACGCTCGATCTGCATGCCATGCTTAAGGATGCCAAGGAGCGATTTGCTGTCAAGATCAATGACCAGAATGTTGCAGTCACCGTTCGCCCCGAACCGCGCGTCGGCCACGTCGCAACTTTTGTCGCCCACCTTCTCCCCGATCGCCATTCTGTCATTGAACTCTATGCGCCGCTCACGACAACCAATGGAAAACCAAGGGCCATCGCCCTTGGCGATATCCGGCTCGGACCCCTCCCGCCGCGACATTAGCGCCATCTTGCCCCCCTCCAACCAACTGGCTAAAGCCTTGGTCCTCAGATTCATTTCCCAGGGGACGTTCATGGCCGACCACACTCCTTCCCACACACCACGCGGTTTTCAGGACCACAAGGAAACCTATGAAGGATTCCTGACGGGCTCAGTCGCGCTTGGCCTGATCTGCGGTTTCGTGTTGGTTGCGCTCTGCGCCTTCCGTTTCATGGACAGCCTCAATGTGCTCACGGGCTTTGCCGGCCTGATCCTCGGCGTTCTCGCAACGCTCATCGATGTCCGCGCCGGTGGCCGCTGGTTCCTGTCCGGCGGGCTTCTGGTGCTCTTCGGTCTCATCGTTGCCATCAACCTCTGAGCTGACGCAGCCATGAAAATCGCGGTTCCCCTCGAAACCCATCCCGGGGAGGCCCGCGTCGCGGCCTCGCCTGACACCGTCAAGAACTATATAAAAAAAGGCGTCAAAGTTGTCGTGCAGGCGGGTGCCGGCCTTGGTGCCAATTACTCCGACGATGACTACAAGGCGGCAGGTGCTGTGATTGCCAAGGGCGAGGCGGTTGTATCGGACGCCGATCTCGTCCTGACCATACGCCGCCCTTCCGACAAACTCGTGAAGGCCATGAAAAAAGGTGCCGTCATCGCAGGCGGGCTTGAGCCCTATGGTGACCGGAAAGCGCTGGAGGCTTTCGCCAAGTCAGGCGTCACCGCTTTCGCCATGGAACTGATGCCGCGCATCACGCGCGCGCAATCCATGGACATTCTCTCGTCGCAGGCCAATCTCGCAGGCTACAAGGCGGTGATTGATGCCGCAGGCCTTTACGGCCGGGCCTTCCCGATGATGATGACGGCGGCAGGCACGGTGCCCGCCGCAAAAGTCTTTATCATGGGTGTGGGTGTTGCAGGCCTGCAGGCCATCGCCACAGCCAGGCGTTTGGGTGCCATCGTCTCGGCAACGGATGTGCGCAAGGCCACCGAAGAGCAAGTGAAGTCGCTGGGTGCCAAATTCGTGTATGTCGATCTGGCCGAAGCCGCCACCGCCGCAGGCTATGCCCGCGAGTTGACCGCCGAAGAAAAAGCCAAGCAGGCCGAACTCGTAGCAGGCCACGTGAAGGGCCAGGACATCGTCATCACCACAGCACTCATTCCCGGCCGCCCTGCTCCGACACTCATCTCCAAGCAGATGGTCGAGAGCATGAAGCCCGGTTCCATCATCATTGATCTCGCCGTCGAGCGCGGCGGCAATTGCCCGCTGGCAAAGCCCGATGCGATTGTCGAGCACAAGGGTGTGCGGATCGTTGGCACGGTCAATCTGGCAGGCCGGCTTGCCGGCAATGCCGCACCGCTTTTTGCCAAGAACATTGCCAATTTCCTTGATCTGATGATCCAAAAGGACGGCACGTTGAAAATCGACGAAGCCGATGAGTGCATTTTGGGCACCATGATCGCCAAGGACGGCAAGCTGGTGCACAAAATCTATCAGGGAGCGAAGTGATGGAACACATTGCGCAAACAATCGATCCCTTCATCTCGCTTCTGGGCATTTTCGTGCTGGCGGTGTTCGTTGGCTATTATGTGGTGTGGAACGTGACCCCGGCATTGCACACGCCGCTGATGAGCGTCACCAACGCCATTTCATCGGTCATTATCGTGGGCGCGCTTCTCGCTGTGGGTGCCGGAGCCATTGCATCGGGTTCGACGCTCGCCATGGTCTTTGGTTTCCTCGCACTGGTTTTGGCCTCAATCAACATTTTCGGTGGCTTCATGGTCACCGCGCGCATGCTCGCCATGTACAAGAAAAAGGAAAAGTGAGATGAGCGTGAACCTTGCAGCACTGCTCTATCTCGTGGCGGGTGCCCTGTTCATCATGGCGCTGCGGGGCCTTTCTTCGCCCGCCTCGTCGCGCCAGGGCAATCTCTATGGCATGGTTGGCATGGCCATTGCAGTGCTCACGTCGCTGGCGCTCGCCAAGCCTGTGGGCGTGTTGCCCTGGGTGCTGATTGTTGCAGGGCTGGGCATTGGTGCCGTGGTCGGCGGCATCACCGCAAAACGCATTCCCATGACCGCCATGCCGCAATTGGTTGCGGCCTTTCATTCGCTTGTGGGACTTGCCGCCGTGTTCGTGGCCGCCGCCGCCTTCTATGCACCCGATGCTTTTGGCATTGCCACAGATGGTGAAATCCATGGCCAAAGCCGCATTGAAATGGCGCTGGGTGCGGCCATCGGTGCCATCACTTTCACAGGTTCGATCATCGCTTTTCTGAAGCTTGATGGCCGCATGTCGGGTTCGCCCATCATGCTGCCCGGCCGCCACATCATCAATGCCGCACTGGCACTGGCGCTGTGCTATTTCATTTACGGTTTCTTCGACAGCCAGAGCCCCATTGATTTCTGGGCCATCGTGCTCATCAGTTATGCACTCGGTTTCCTGCTGATCATTCCGATCGGTGGTGCCGACATGCCGGTTGTGGTGTCGATGCTCAATTCCTATTCCGGTTGGGCAGCCGCTGGCATTGGCTTCACGCTTGGCAATACGGCGCTGATCATCACCGGCGCACTTGTTGGCTCGTCGGGTGCCATTCTCTCCTACATTATGTGCAAGGGCATGAACCGCAGCTTCATCTCCGTCATTCTTGGTGGCTTTGGCGGCGAAAGTGCGGGCCCTTCGGCCAAGGGTGATACAAAGCCCGTGAAGCAGGGCTCGGCAGAGGATGCTGCCTTCATGATGCAAAATGCCGAGCGCGTGGTGATTGTGCCGGGCTATGGCATGGCCGTGGCGCAAGCCCAGCATGCGCTCCGGGAAATGGCCGATCATCTCAAGAAGTCTGGTGTCACCGTCAAATACGCCATTCATCCGGTGGCGGGCCGCATGCCCGGCCACATGAACGTGCTGCTGGCCGAAGCCAATGTGCCCTATGATGAAGTGTTCGAACTCGAGGACATCAACAGCGAATTTGCCCAGGCCGATATCGCCTTCGTCATCGGTGCCAATGACGTGACCAACCCCGCCGCCAAGGAAGACCCGACCTCGCCGATTTATGGCATGCCGGTGCTTGAAGTGTGGAAGGCCAAGACCGTGATGTTCATCAAGCGCGGCATGGCGTCTGGCTATGCCGGCATCGACAATGGATTGTTCTGGCGCGACAACACGCTGATGCTGTTCGGCGACGCCAAGAAGATGACGGAAGAGATCAACAAGTCGCTGGGGTAGGCAGTTGTCCAGATTTGAAGTCATACAAGTTGGCGGCATTCCAGTTTCAACTGATGAACTTCTCAATGATCTGAGGCGCTGTGGAAATCTGCAAAGTGATGGAACTATCTCAAGATCAAAATATAAAGCCGTTGGCAAATACGGTACCACGACAATTACGAGTAGATTCGGCTCTTGGAACAAGGCGGTGGAACGTGCTGGCTTCCAAGCAGGGAAAATGGGCAACTACTCTGATGAAATGCTTTTTGAAAATCTAATGATCCTTTGGGAAACGAAAGGAAGGCAGCCGAGAAGAACAGAATTGTCACTTCCACCTTCCAAAATTTCACAAGGACCATACCTCAGAAGATTTAGGTCGTGGACCTCTGCACTCCATGAGTTTGTGGTGTTTGCAAATCGCGTCGACATAGAAATTCCAAAGCCTGAAGAGGCAATAAAATCAAAACGCTCGTCAAGGAACGCTGATTTACGATTGCGGTTTAGAGTTTTGACGCGGGATAACTTTCGATGCTGTGCGTGTGGGAAGAGCCCTTCGCAATTTCCTGGGCTTCACCTTCACGTAGACCACATCGTTGCTTGGAGCAACGGCGGAGAAACGGCAGCAGACAATCTTCAGACGCTTTGTGATGCGTGCAATCTCGGCAAGAGCAATGTTATTTGATATCAAGCCGCCCGTTTTCGCGATGGCTTGATCAGAACATTTGATACCTGCGAAGCTCACCGGTGACTGGTCAAGCCGCCCTGCCTTTGGAAGTCTTGCTCACATTCTCGAACATGATTTTCAACCGGCTTCCTGTCGCCTCCGCATACCGTTGCAAGGTCTTTCCCGAAGGCAATGACTTGCCGCTCTCCAGCCTTGCAATCGTGCTTTGCGTCGTCTTCATGCGCGCCGCCAATTGATCCTGGGTCAGGCCCGCCCTCGCCCTTGCGGCAATCATGGCTGAGGCCAAGGTGAATTCCGCCTCCAGAGCATTGTACTCTTCGCGGTAGACTTCATCTTTCATCCAGTTTTTGTGCAGTGTTGAAATCTTCTTCATTTTACCTCCTTTGCCCGTTGCCGGGCGATTTCCAATTCCCGCAATGGCGTCTTTTGCGTTTTCTTGATGAATGCCCTGACGATCACCATCCTTCTCCCGTTGGCCGTGACATAAATCGCTCTGGAAATTCCATCCCTGCCGATAAGGCGCAATTCCCAAAGCCTGCCCTCAAGATGCCTTGTCGTTTCACGGGGAAGCGCTTCAAGCCCGTGTTGTTCGACAAGCGCTGAAAACCTTGCAAGCCGCGCGCGCATGTCGCGCGGCAATGCTTCAATCTCACTTTCAACCACGCTGTTGAGCGCCAGCACCGTCCATTTCATGTTTTTAATATAGCAAAAATGAGATGAACATGCAATGCTAGAAAGATGACGGAAGAGATCAACAAGTCGCTAAGGTGAGGTGCTGCTGGCCTCACGCCGCTTTGCGCGTCGGCTTGATGAGAATTTCTGCGGGAATGCCCAGTTTGTCGTGAAGGCGTCTGATCATGGTGATCGAAAGATTGCGCTTTCGGTCAAGCACTTCTGAAATCCGTCCGCGTCCGCCGATCAGACCTTCGAGGTCCTTGCGGGTCAGGCCCTGCTGTTCCATGCGGAACATGATTGCCGCAATCGGATCAGGCGCGTCAAATGGATAAAGCTTCGCTTCATAGGCCTCGATCAGGGTGACGAGGATATCGAGGCGGTCGCTTTCCGGGGTGCCCTCCGGCGCATTCCAGAGTCGCTCGACTTCCTTTAGGGCAGCGTCGTGATCGACCGCGCTGCGAATGGGTCGAATTTCAGCCACGATATTGAACCTCTTTCACATTAATTCTATCGTAGTCCCTGTGAGTGCCGATCCACTTGACGAAAACTGTCGCCTTTGGGAAATGAACCGAAACCACCAGACGATAGTCGTTGCCTTTGATATTGAATACGATCTGTTCAGCCGAAACAACGCTAGCTGTTGCGTAGAGCGACTTGACTTCGGCCATGTTCGACCAGCTTGCTTTGCTCACTTCGGCAAACCAGTTGTTCACGGCAGATTTCAGCGCTGCGTGATCTTTGCCCGCTTTCCTGCTCTCCACAAATTCAAGCAAAGTGCGGCGGGCGATGATCCTCATTGCATGCTTTGTAGCACGATCCCAATTTGGGATCAAAAATTAACGCGACTTCAGGATGGTGATCAGGGCGTCACGGTCGGATTTCTGGCTTCGGCGGAATTTTTCCATGGCCTGTTCCGCTTCGCCGCCATGCCACAGAATTGCTTCGCTGAAATTCCCTGCCCGGCCATCGTGCAGCAAAAAGGAATGGCTGTTGACAGTTGTCACCAGTCCAAGGCCCCAGAGTGGTGGCGTGCGCCATTCCTGGCCTGAGGCTTCAAACTCGGGACGATTGTCGGCGAGCCCCGGCCCCATGTCGTGCAACAAAAGATCCGTGAAGGGATGAAAGGTCTGTTCGGCCAGTTCCCGCAAGTGATGGGGGCCCGATTGAAGCGTCGGCATGTGGCATTGGGCGCAACCAGATGTGCGAAATATTTCGAGTCCGCGCCTTACTTGACTGTCATCAGCATCGCGCTGGGCGGGAACGGCAAGCGACGCCGTGTAGAGCGTCAACTTCTCAAGGAATTCGTCATTCACCTCCGGCATGCCCCCGGTGATGGATTCTGCACAGGACGATTGTCCTTCAGCGCAATTTTCTGCCGGATGCAGCAAAGTTGTGAGGCCGATGTCGCCAATGGCAGCCCCAACATTCTGGTTCTGTAAACTCGATTGTCCCGCTTTCCAGCCGAAGCGGCCCAAAGCCACTACGCCCTCGGCCGGATCCCAGACATGATTGAGCTTGCCTGAAATGCCATCACCATCGGCATCATCGGGATCGGCCAGTGCTTCGAGGGTGTCATCAGGTACGGCTTCCAGCAATCCAAGACCGATGACCTGCGGTGCCACGCGCGGCGAAATCATCATGTTGTCCGGCAGCGGGCCATAGGCAGCATCGCGGATCGCATAAGACGGCTTGCGCAGCACAAAGGTTTCACCATCGGCGAATTGGTTGGAAATATTTTCGTAAGTGATCACTGCTAGCCCTTCAGGCGCAACGCCAGAAATGGCCCGCTCATTCAACTGGTCGCCATAACCCGGTACGGGTTTGGGAGTGCCATTTGGGCCAGCGCCCGGAACGCTGATGCGCAGCAGCATCGAGTCCATGGGGCCTTGTCCTGTCTCCGGCGGTCGCCCTCGCCCATCCTTGGTGTGGCAACCGGAACAAGAAACACGGTTGAACATCGGTCCCAAACCATCAAAGGCTTTGACCGAGGCCGGGGCCTCCACCCAATTGGTGTTGAACAGGCGATTGCCGAACGAGAAAGGCCGCTGGTGCTTTTGTTCGGCGTTTGCTGCTTGAAAAGAAAAAGCGTTCTGGGCCGTGAGGGGGCGCGTGGCGTCGCCGCCCAATTGCGCTGTCACAGGAATTGCCAGTAACCGCTCGCGCAATGAAACGCTTGAGGCCCCGCTGTGGTGGGCCGCAAGGCTTGCGAGGGTCAGGGCCGAAGCCCCGAGATATGCCAGACCATGGCGCATCGTCAGCCTGTCGGGATCAACACCAGAACACCCAAGTTCGATCCCACGTCGGTCAGACCCTTGGCAAGGTCTTGCAACGCCGTCACGACGGCCTCGGCATCTTTGCGCTCGGGTGACTCCTTCGCGGCAGCCAGAACCTGGTCCCAAGGATCGCCAAGTGCCGCGATTTTCGTTTCCGCGTCGGCCAGAAGACCAGAAACCCTGTCCGCCAGTTGCGCGTCGCGGGATTTCACGAGGTCGAGAAGCTTGGCCTCGGTCCACACGCGCTTGATGCCTTCGAGATCATTGACGAAGTCCTGCTTCGTCGTGTCGGAGAAGCAGGAATGCTCGTCCTCCTGGTCACCGGAATCGAGTGCCACGCCCAGGCGTTCCGACATGAATTCAAAACCGGCCAGAATGGCCATGCCATTGACCATGCGGCCAAGGGCTTCGCGCTGCGGCATGGCCTTGAATGTCGTGGCGTAATTGTTGGGATAGTCAATCTCCCATTTTTCTTCCAGTTCATGGAGTTCATGGGCGAGCTGGTCGGTCACCAGTTTCAGATAGGCGCGGCGGCGGTCATTGTTGCCCTGCCCCGCAATATAATCCGTGAACGGACGATTTCCCGGACCTGTCGCCGAAAGATCCTGCCCCCAGAGCAGGAATTCGACGGCGTGCCATCCGATGGTCACGTCAGCTTCGTCCTGCTTCTGGTTCAAGCCTTCAAGGCCATCGACATCGAGGTTGACCGACTTGTCATTGATGAGGCCGGCATCGGGCCTGCCTTCGACATAATCGACATAGGCCTCATTCATGGGCCAGGCATTGATCTCGCCCTCCACGGCTTCGATCGGACCGTCATAGAAACGGAAGGCTTCGGTCCTGAGATAGGCGGGCCGCGCCTCGATCCAGGCCTTGCGCGCCGCGGCGAGGGTTGCCTCGGAAGGGGCCGCAAGGAAGGCATCAACCGAAGCCTGCAAAAGCTTGGCGTCATCGGCGGCTTTTTCGTAGCTGTCAAAAACGAGCTTGATGTAGGAATCGACCTGGGCGGTGGCGTCATATTTGTATTTGTTTTCGTCGGTTGATCCCAAGGCATAGGTTGTGACTGAAGAACCACCACCTTCCCCACCCTCGCTGGCGCCACCACTTTCGCCGCTTTCGCCACCCTCAGCTTGGGCAAAAACCAGACTGGGGTTTTGGGCGTTTGATTGCGTACCCAGCTTGGCTCCATCAGCCGCGCCAGCACCCGCCAGAATCGCCACGCCCAAGGCAGTCCATGTTTTCAGTGTCTTGGCCATTGCTTTTCCTTTATCCGACTAATAGTGTCGGATAACTAGATTACAATTCCGACTAAATCAATACGGTATTTGGTGAAAGTGATGATTTTTCAGATTGCCGATATACTTGCCCCTGCGTCCGTTGCGCAAATGCGCAATGCCCTGCAAGCGGAAGAACAGGCGTTTTCCTCCGGCAAGGCGACAGCGGGTTGGTATGCCCGCGATGTGAAGCACAATGACCAGTCGAGCGGGCCCGCCGCGCTGGCGGCCATGGAACAAGTGCGGGCAGCACTTCTCGCCCATGCCCTGTTCACATCGGTTGCGAGGCCCAAGAGTTTCGTCAAAATGCTGGTTTCGCGCTACCGGCCCGGCATGTCTTACGGAACCCACGTGGACAATGCCGTGATGGGCGGTGTGCGCACCGACATGTCCTTCACGCTGTTCCTGTCGGGCCCTGAAACCTACGGCGGCGGCGAATTGGTGATTGAAGGCCATGACGGCGATACGGCGGTGAAACTCCCCGCAGGGGGTCTTGTGCTCTATCCGACGACGAGCCCGCATCACGTTTCAGAAGTGACATCAGGTGAACGGCTGGCTGTCGTTGGATGGGTGCGCAGTTTCATCCGCAATGCCGAACAGCGCGAAATCCTGTTCGAACTTGACCAGATCATTGAAGGCTTGCGGGGTGCCGGCGTCGAACGGCAGAAGACCGACCAGGTGTTCAAGGTGCGCAACACGCTGACCCGCATGTGGGTTGAAGACTGACGCCTCCTGATCAACACCCCTCCCCAAGTGCCTTGCAATCGTCTAGTTTTCACGGCAACGGCGGCGCAGGAGATTCTGATCACATGGCGGATAACACCATTCAACTCGAACAGCCGCGCATCCATCTCGTGCACATGGTGGTTTTCACGCTTGTTGTGGCGGTGCTGGGGGCCGTCCTCTATCCCAGCATCAAGAATGCCTTCATGGCCAATCCGGCGCTGAACGCGTTGATCTTCGCGGTGCTGCTGCTCGGCCTGCTCTATGCCTTTCGCATGGTATTCCGCCTCATCCCGGAGGTGAATTGGGTCAATGGCTTTCAACTGGGCGAGCCCGGTGCCCAGACACTGCCGGTGCTTTTGGCACCCATGGCAACCATCCTCGGTGACGCCTCGCGGCGCACCGTGCTGTCGCCTTCCACCATGCGCTCGCTGCTCGATGGCCTGGGCGCGCGGCTTGATGAATCCCGCGATCTTCTGCGCTATCTTGTGGCGCTGTTGATTTTCCTTGGCCTGCTCGGCACCTTCTGGGGACTTCTCGATACAGTCAGCTCCATCGCCGACGCCATCCGCAATCTTGATGTCTCGGCGACGCAATCAAGCGCGGTGTTCGAGGAACTGAAAACCGGTTTGCAGGGCCCGCTTGTCGGCATGGGGCGGTCATTCTCGTCATCACTGTTCGGACTTGCGGGCTCGCTGATCCTCGGCTTTCTCGATCTGAAGGCGGCCCAGGCGCAGAACCGTTTCTACATCAATCTCGAAGACTGGCTCTCCACCATCACTGACGTGCAGGCAGGTGACGGTGGCAGTGTCGCCACACCCTCGGCCGTGCCGCCCTATCTCCGGCTCGACATGCAAGGTTTGCAGCGCTCCATCGAACGCCTTGGCCAGCAGATGGAACAGGGCCAGTCACTGTCACTCAATTCCGGCAACGGGGCGCCCAGCAATGCCGAGACCATGGAGCAGCTTGCCGATGCCGTTGCAAATCTCGTGGCACAGATG
>JANNFZ010000319.1:0-1690 GCA_031380375.1 Hyphomicrobiales bacterium | reverse complement strand
CAGAAGAATGTGTTTGGTGATCGCCATGTTATGAGAACTCCCTGTTGGCGTTACAAAGCCACTACAGCGAATTTGCGGTCGAGTTGCAAGGGCGCGGCAGGAAGATTAAGAGGCCGCCATGCAAGTTGCCGTGGCCGCCTTTTACCAGTTTGCCAAATTGCCGGAGTTCCGGGCGGTACAGGCCCCCCTGCTCGCGCAGCTTAAAAGCCTTGGCGCAAGGGGCAGCATTCTGCTCGCAGGCGAAGGTGTGAATGGCACGATTGCAGTTCTGTCGGCCCACATGCCTGCGGCACTTGACGCGGTGCGGGAGCAAACGGGTCTGGCGCTTGCCGACGTCAAATACTCAGCCAGCGCAGCCTTGCCGTTCAAGCGCATGAAGGTCCGGCTCAAAGCCGAGATCGTCACCCTTGGGCCAGTTCATGCCGACCCGACAGAGAGCGTTGGCGCTTATGTCGAAGCAGCTGACTGGAACGCACTGATCGAGGACCCCGAAACAATCGTCATTGACACGCGCAATTCCTACGAGTTTGCCATTGGCACGTTCCGGAATGCCATCGATCCGGCCACGGAAAGTTTTAGCGCGTTTCCGGACTGGGTTCAGCGCAATCTTGCGGAAAAGAAACACCGCCGCATTGCCATGTTCTGCACGGGTGGCATACGCTGCGAAAAGGCCACGAGCTTCCTGAAGCACGAGGGCTTCGACAATGTCTTTCACTTGAAAGGCGGCATCCTGAAATACCTTGAGATCGTTCCCGAAAAGGATTCCCTGTGGGCTGGTGGTTGTTTTGTGTTCGATGAGCGCGTGGCGGTGGGGCATGGACTTGTATCAACCGGCCATTCCATCTGTCATGGCTGCCTCATGCCTGTTTCGGCCGCGCAACGGTCCTCGCCCCTTTATGAAGAAGGTGTCAGCTGTCCGGCTTGTGCCGGCCACTTGACAGAAGCCCAAAGGGCTTCAAACCGCGAGCGGCAAAGACAATTCACGCTTGGCAAAGCCCGGGGCCGCAAACATCTTGGACCCATGGAAGGATAGCAACATGCTGCTCTATGTTACACTTGGATCGAACGACCTGAAGCGCTCGAAAAAATTTTATGATCCCGTCCTCGCTGCCCTTGGCTTGACTTGCACTGTGGCCGATGAAACTGACATCGCCTATGGTGTTGCAACCCAATCGACAACAGGAATGAAGAACATACTCTGGGTTTTGACACCTTTCCTCAAAGCACCGGCGTCATGGGGCAATGGCACCATGATTGCCTTCGAAGCGCCAACGCGGGCGGCAGTTGACAAGTTTCATGCAGCCGCACTGGCGGCGGGCGGAACCGATGAAGGGGCACCGGGTCTTCGGCCCTATCACGCCAGCTTCTATTCATGTTACGTGCGCGATCCCGACGGCAACAAACTTTCGGCTGTTTGCGAAACATAAGATTCCAGCCCCACTGTCAATTCCCTTCCCAGCCGCAATAATTGTCACTAAGTAGCAGAAGTGCGGGGCGTCGTTAGAAAGTTGAGGATTCAATGGCCGTTGTAGACTTGCATGCTGGCGACAATGGTGACCTGGGACAGCTTGCTCCCGAGTTCGGTTTTTGTTCCGATACTGTGACGACAAAAGACAACGCCAGTTACACGATCCTGACATATCAAGGCGGCGATGTCATAGACCTGAGCAGCAACACATCGGCAACGCGG
>JANNFZ010000304.1:0-2534 GCA_031380375.1 Hyphomicrobiales bacterium | reverse complement strand
GAAAAATGCGGCGTGGAAGTCACCCTGTCGAAGGTCCGGCGCGAGCGCATGGGCCATATCGAGCTGGCGCCCCCGGTTGCCCATATCTTGTTCCTGAAATCGGTGCCGAGCCGCATTGCGACACTGCTCGACATGACGCTGAAGGATGTGGAACGCATTCTCTATTTCGAGAACTACATTGTTGTTGAGCCCGGCCTTACGCCCCTGAAGCAGAACTCGCTGCTCAGCGAAAACGAATATCTGAAGGCCCAGGAAGAATATGGTGATGACAGCTTCACAGCTGCCATTGGCGCCGAAGCCATCCGCGAAATGCTGATGTCGATCAACCTTGAGCAACTGAAGGAACGTCTGCGCGAGGAATTGCGCGTCGCTACAGGCGAATTGAAGCCCAAGAAACTCGCCAAGCGTCTCAAACTTGTCGAGCATTTCCTTGAATCCGGCAACCGTCCGGAGTGGATGATCCTGACCGTTGTGCCGGTCATCCCGCCGGAATTGCGGCCACTTGTCCCCCTGGATGGCGGTCGCTTCGCGACGTCCGATCTCAACGATCTTTACCGCCGCGTCATCAACCGCAACAACCGCCTGAAGCGCCTGATGGAACTGAAGGCCCCAGACATCATTGTGCGCAACGAAAAGCGCATGTTGCAGGAATCGGTCGACGCCCTGTTTGACAACGGCCGCCGCGGCCGTGTGATCACAGGTGCCAACAAGCGTCCGCTGAAGTCGCTGTCTGACATGCTCAAGGGCAAACAAGGCCGCTTCCGCCAGAACCTGCTTGGCAAGCGCGTCGATTATTCCGGCCGTTCAGTGATCGTCGTTGGTCCGGAAATGAAGCTGCACCAGTGCGGCCTGCCCAAGAAAATGGCGCTCGAACTGTTCAAGCCTTTCATCTACTCGCGTCTTGAGGCCAAGGGCCTTTCGACGACGGTTAAGCAGGCCAAGAAGCTTGTGGAAAAGGAAAAGCCGGAAGTCTGGGATATCCTCGACGAAGTCATTCGCGAACATCCGGTGATGCTGAACCGTGCACCAACCCTGCATCGCCTCGGCATCCAGGCCTTTGAGCCAGTGCTCATTGAAGGCAAGGCCATCCAACTGCATCCGCTGGTGTGCACGGCCTTCAACGCCGACTTTGACGGCGACCAGATGGCCGTTCACGTGCCGCTGTCACTGGAAGCGCAGCTTGAAGCCCGCGTGCTGATGATGGCGACCAACAACGTTCTGCATCCCGCCAACGGCCAGCCGATCATCGTGCCGTCGCAGGATATTGTGCTTGGCCTTTACTATCTGTCGATCATGCAGAATGGTGAGCCCGGTGAAGGCAAGACCTTCGGTTCTCTCTCGGAAGTGGAGCACGCCCTGCTGAACGGTGTGATCACGCTCCATGCCAAGATCAAGGCCCGCGTCAAGGACACGGCAGCCGACGGCAAGGTGCGCAATCGCATCATCGAAACAACGCCTGGCCGCCTGCGTATTGGCGAGCTCCTGCCGTTGTCGCAGAACATCACTTATGAACTCTGCAACAAGCTGATGACCAAACGCGAAATCTCCAAGATGATCGACGCGGTCTATCGCCACTGCGGCCAGAAGGAAGCAGTGATTTTCGCCGACCGCATCATGGCGCTTGGTTTTTACAACGCCTTCAAAGCGGGCATTTCCTTCGGCAAGGATGACATGGTCATTCCGCTCAGCAAGGAAAAGCGCGTGGCGGAAACCCGCCTGTTGGCCAAGGAGTTCGAGCAGCAGTACATCGACGGCCTGATCACCCAGGGCGAGAAGTACAACAAGGTTGTCGACGCCTGGGCGAAGTGCACCGACAAGGTGGCCGAGGACATGATGGGCGAAATCAGCTCCGTCAAGGTTGACCCCGTTACGAAGCGCGAAATGCCGATCAACTCGATCTACATGATGAGCCATTCCGGCGCGCGCGGTTCGCCCGCCCAGATGAAACAGCTCGCCGGCATGCGCGGCCTGATGGCCAAGCCGTCAGGCGAGATCATCGAAACGCCGATCATTTCCAACTTCAAGGAAGGCCTGTCGGTTCTCGAATACTTCAACTCCACGCATGGTGCCCGCAAGGGCCTCGCCGACACAGCGCTCAAGACAGCCAACTCCGGCTACCTGACGCGCCGTCTCGTTGACGTGGCCCAGGATGCCATCATCTCGGAAGAAGATTGCGGCACCCAGAGCTACATCACCACGCGTCCGATCATCGACGCCGGTGAAATCATCGTGTCGCTTGGCACCCGCATCCTAGGCCGCACAACGGCCCAGGACGTGACTGATCCGACGACCGGTGCTGTGATCATTCCGGCAGGCGAGGAAATCCTTGAACCGCATGTGGAAGTGATCGAAAAGGCCGGCATTCCGGAAGTGCGCATCCGCTCGGTGTTGACGTGCGAAACCAAGTTCGGCGTTTGCGGCAAGTGCTATGGCCGCGATCTCGCGCGCGGCACGCCCGTCAACATGGGCGAAGCCGTTGGCGTCATCGCCGCACAGTCGATTGGCGAGCCCGGCACACAGCTCACCATGCGTAC
>JANNFZ010000291.1:0-1963 GCA_031380375.1 Hyphomicrobiales bacterium | reverse complement strand
AGCGATACTTTGCGCTCTGCCGACCAGCCCCCCATCAGAACGGCAACGGTTGTGTCACGCGGATTGCAGCGGCTTTTGTTCATGTGGCGCTTCCCGCAGCAATGCCGATGCGCTTGATCTCCCAGTCGAGATCAATGCCGGAAGTGTCTTTGACGCGCTGGCGCACGGTCTCGCCCAGTTCTTCGATCTGGGCGGCAGTGGCACCGCCCTCATTGATCAGGAAGTTGCAATGCAGTTCAGAGACCTTGGCAGGTCCCACGGCGTAGCCGCGCATGCCGGCGGCATCGATGAGTTGCCAGGACTTGTTGCCCGGCGGGTTCTTGAAGGTTGATCCGCCGGTGCGGGCTTTGACGGGTTGCGTGGCCTCACGGCTTTGGGTGATCTTTTCCATGGCGGCCAGAATATCGGCGGCAACACCGGGCCTGCCCTGCAACAGGGCTTGCGTGAACACCAGGTCCTCCGGTGCCCCGCAATGGCGATAGGTGTATTTCATGTCAGCATTGCCGAGCGCCACGATATTCCCCTTGCGGTCGACGCCTCTGGCCTCGACCAACACGTCTTTTGT
Source organism: Hyphomicrobiales bacterium (assembly GCA_031380375.1). Lineage (GTDB taxonomy): Bacteria > Pseudomonadota > Alphaproteobacteria > Rhizobiales > Aestuariivirgaceae > Aestuariivirga. Next base: position 1,398 of record JANNFZ010000291.1, on the reverse strand, counting down.
CTCGCCACCATAAGCGCCGCCGTTCATGCGCAGCGCCCCGCCAATGCTGCCGGGGATACCTCTCAGAAAGGTTAACCCATCAATACCATGGTCGGCGGCAAAGCGGGCGGCGCGCACGTCGGGGACGGCCGAGCCAATGCGAACCCTGTGGCGCTCTTCCACTGCCATGCCGGAAAAGCCCTTGCCCAGGCGGATGACGACACCCGGAACACCGCCGTCACGGACCAAGAGGTTTGAGCCGACGCCAATGGCATAGACAGGAATGTTGCCGGGCAGGTCCTTGAGAAAACTTGCCAGGTCTTGTTCGTCGGCGGGCGTAAACAAAACTTCCGCAGGCCCACCAACACGGAACCAGGTGAGATCAGCGAGCGGCGCATTGCCTTCGAGCCGCCCGCGCACCGGCGGCAATGACTGAAGAAGTTTCACACCATCAAGTGACGTCATGGTTCAGGCATCCAGCGCCGCAAGTTCACCGGGCAAGGCATAGGCCCATTGGGTGATGGTGCCTGCGCCAAGGCACACGACGATATCACCCGGTTGCACGAGTCCCTTGACCATGGGTGCCAGTTGCTTCGGCTCGTCAATGGTCATCACCGAGCGATGGCCGCGGACACGAATGCCTTCGGCCAAAGTCTCGTGGTTTGCACCTTCGATCGGCGCCTCGCCGGCCGCATAGACGGGTGCCAAGACAACCGAGTCAGCGTCATTGAAACAGGAGCAGAACTCATTGAACAGCGACGAGAGCCGCGTATAGCGGTGCGGCTGCATGACGGCGACGACCCGGGACTTGGTCACCTTGCGGGCTGCTGCAAGCACGGCGGAAATTTCGACCGGATGATGGCCGTAGTCATCAAAAACCGTCACGCCATTGTGTTCCCCCGTGCGGGTGAAGCGCCGTTTCACGCCTTCGAAACCCGCAAGCCCCAGCCTGATCCGATCCTCGGAAATGCCAAGCTCGCGGGCCACTGCAACTGCTGCAGTCGAATTCAGCGCATTGTGGTCGCCGGGCATGCGCAAAGCGAGATCGGCGATGTCATGGGACTTGCCTGTGACACGTTCGGTGACACGGACGCCAAAGCGCGTCGCGCCATCGGAAAAATCGACATCATGGAGTTGATAGTCCGCTTGCGGGCTATGGCCATAGGTGATGACGCGCCGATCCCGTATTTGGCCGATCAGTTCCTGCACAACAGGATGATCGATGCACATGACGGCAAAGCCGTAAAAGGGAATGTTCTCAACGAAAGCAAGGAAGGCTTCCTTGGCCTTGTCGAACGTGCCGTAGTGGTCGAGATGTTCAGGATCAATATTGGTGACGATCACCACATCGGCGGGCAGTTTCACGAAGGTGCCGTCGGACTCATCCGACTCCACCACCATCCAGTCGCCCTTGCCGAG
>JANNFZ010000278.1:0-2808 GCA_031380375.1 Hyphomicrobiales bacterium | reverse complement strand
GGTCGCACCCAGTTGATGGACGCCGTACCCATGCGTCTGGGTTCGGAGTTTCATGCCTTTGCCGTGACCATTGCCGAGGATGTTGACCGGTTGAAGGAATTCTCCGGTTTGCTGCGCGAGGTCAATCTTGGCGGCACGGCCATCGGCACCGGCATCAACACGCCGAAGGATTATTCGCGGATTGTGATTGCCCACCTGGCAAAAATATCCGGCGTGCCGTTGGTGGCAGCCGGTGACCTCATCGAAGCCACCTCCGACATGGGCGCCTTTGTTACTTTCTCCGGCGTCTTGAAGCGCATCGCCGTCAAGCTTTCGAAAATCTGCAATGACCTGCGCCTGCTGAACAGTGGCCCCCGGGCGGGTTTTGGTGAAATCAGGCTGCCGGCGGTGCAGGCTGGGTCTTCGATCATGCCAGGCAAGGTCAATCCGGTGATGCCGGAAGTGGTGAACCAGATCGCCTACCAGGTTATCGGCAATGACCTGACCGTCACCATGGCGGCGGAAGCCGGGCAATTGCAATTGAATGCCATGGAGCCGGTCATCGTCTTTAATATCCTGCAGTCCATGCGCATGCTCCAGCGCGGCATGACAGTGCTCAGGGAAAGCTGCATCATCGGCATCGAGGCTGATGAAGAACGCTGCCGGGAATTGCTTGAACATTCACTCGTGGCGGTGACCGCCATCAATCCCTACATCGGCTATGTTGAAGCAAGCCGTGTCGCCAAAGTGGCGCTGAAGACGAGGCGCAGCATCCGTGATGTGGTCCTGGCTGAAAAACTCATGACCGAGGAACAACTGGCCAAGGCCTTTGCAACGGAGAACCTGCTGGGCCAGCGTTAGAGCAACCGGTCGTCCCACGCATTGCCCTCCCCTGTCGCATTGCGATAGGGGGCAAAACGCAAAATTTTCCCTCCACGCGTGGAGGGGTGATCCGCGCAGGCGGATCGGGGTGGAGTTGATCGGCATTCACTTGCCGACCCACTCAATCCTCGTCGAATTTTGCGGCCACAAGCAAGGCGAGTGCCTCAACCGCCAGTGCGGCCTGGGGTCCAGAGGCTTCCACCGTCACCGACGTGCCCATCGACGCCGCCAGCATCATCAAACCCATGATTGATGTCGCAGGCACCGTCTCGCCATCCTTGCTCACAGTGATCGCCGCATCAAAGCCCTCGGCGCATTTGACGAATTTGGCCGAGGCCCTGGCATGCAGTCCGCGTTGGTTGAGGATCGGCAATTCGCGGGTGACACTCGCCATCGATCAGTCGCCGAGCACCTGGCTTGCGATGTTGATGTATTTTCGGCCCGCATCCTGGGCGGCGGCGGCGGCCTTGTGCAGGTTGCAGTCGCGGCGGACGCGTGCAAGTTTCACCAGCATCGGCAGGTTGAGGCCTGCCACCACTTCGGTGCGGCCTTCTTCGAGAAGCGAGATGGCAAGGTTCGAAGGTGTGCCGCCGAACATGTCGGTGAGAATGATCACGCCCTCGCCCGTGTCGACCGTCTTGCAGGCCGCCGCAATATCAATGCGGCGGGCATCCATCTTGTCGTCAGGCCCGATGCAGATGGCTTCGATCTGCTCTTGTTTGCCGACAATATGTTCGACGGCGTGGATGAATTCGGCAGCCAGCCGCCCGTGCGTCACAAGAACGAGGCCGATCATTGCTGTCCTGTCAGGTGTTTCATTGGTCCTCCGGAAAATCCGGCAAAGGCGGCTCTTTACGACGTTCCTGAGGGTGAGGGCAACTGATTCAGCAAGTCGACAAGACTGGCCCGGACCAGGGCCGGAGCCGCCGGTTGGGTCCGGTCGAGGGCAATGCGCGGCAGTTTTTGCCCAAGTATTTCGGTCTCAAGTTCATGGGGCTCTGGCATACGGTTGATCTCCGCTGACGGCACAAGATCAACAACCAGTGCGAGTTTCGCACTTGCCACAAAGGGCACCGTCAGGATGCCCCGGCCCCGCAGTTCCAACAGGCCCGCAAGGACCGCCGGTGGTGATGCCCAAATGCCATCGGCGCGAAGTTCAAGGGCGGTCTGGTCATCGGCCACCAGCATGGTCCGCAACAATGTGTCGCCAATGCCGAAACCCGGCGCATCGATGAGGCGAAGCGCCAGTTCCGACTTGCCGCTGCCCGGCGCACCGCGAACGAGGACGCCATAGCCATCGATGGCAACGCAGGTGGCGTGAACATGAATGCTCATGAGGCCCCGGGCGCTTCCCAATCATCGGGCACGGCTGGCAGACGCACCGTGAAGCGGGCCCCCAACAGCGGTCTTTCGCCATCACCTTGTGTGCTGCCCAGACGATTGGTCGCAATAATTCTTCCCTTGTGGGCCTCGATGATCTGCCGCGAGATCGCCAGACCAAGGCCTGAGTTGTTGCCGAAACTTGTTTCCGGTCGATCAGTGTAGAAACGCTCGAAAACCCGTTCGAGGTTTTCCGGCCTGATGCCCGGCCCCTGGTCTTCGACACGCACTTCAATTTCGTCGCCAGCCCGCCGCAAGCGCACATTGATTCTGCTCCCCGGTGCCGTGAAGGAACGGGCGTTGTCGATCAAGTTGCTGAAAACCTGGCTGAGCCGCGAATCCTGGCCAAGAATGCGGTAGGCCTCGTCCTGCGTGGCACCATCTTGCGGCGGCTGCACATGCAGCAGGATTTCGGCCTGCCCGGGTTTTGCCGTTTCGTTGGTCATCACGGTGATGGTGCCGAGCAGTTTCGCAATGTTGAAAGGCCGCGCTTCGGTGCGGGCCAGTTCCGCGTCAAGGCGCGAGGCGTCGGAAATGTCGGTGATCAGCCGGTCCATGCGCTTCACG
>JANNFZ010000271.1:0-4163 GCA_031380375.1 Hyphomicrobiales bacterium | reverse complement strand
CCTGCCCCGGACTTGATCCGGGGGTACCGTGCGGTACGCGCCGGATGAGGTTCTTACCGACGGTCTTTAAAAAAACGAAGCAGCAGCGCCCTTGCTTCAGTCTCGCCAATCCCGCCATAGACCTCAGGCGCATGGTGGCAGGTGGCTTGCGTGAAAAACCGGGGTCCGTGTTCGACGGCTCCCATCTTTGCATCCCCCGCGCCGAAGTAGACGCGCCTGATCCTTGCAAAAGAAATGGCGGCAGCACACATGGCGCAGGGTTCGAGCGTCACATGGAGGTCGCAGCCTGTGAGCCTTTCACTGCCAAGTTTCCGCGCCGCTTCACGGATCACCAGCAGTTCCGCGTGCGCCGTCGGATCCTTCAGCTCAATGGTGCGATTGCCGGCGACAGCCAGCACTTCACCATCGGCGGCCACCAATACCGCACCCACCGGCACTTCACCACGCGCCGCCGCCGCTTGGGCTTCGGCGAGCGCCAACCGCATGGGCTCTGGCAGTTTTTGCTTCATCGTGCCAGATGACAGGGAAACAGGCGGGACAGCAAGGGCATCGTGATGCGGATTGTCGGCGGAAAATTTCGGGGTCACGGTCTTGCCGGTCCCACCTCGAGCACAACGCGCCCCACCTCCGACCGGGTGCGGGAATCGATCTTCAACATTCTCGCCCACGGCATTGCCGGCCTTGAGCTTGAAGGTGCCCGCGTCATCGATCTTTTTGCCGGCACTGGTGCGCTTGGGTTGGAAGCCTTGTCGCGCGGTGCGAAGTTCTGCCAGTTTGTTGACGAGGACACCGAGGCCCGAGGGCTCATCCGGCGCAATGCCGACAGTCTTGGCGTCATTGGTCTCTGCAAAATCTGGCGGCGCGATGCCACGGCCCTTGGGTCTTGCGCGCCGCAAAGTCCTTTTGATCTTGTCTTTGCCGATCCGCCCTATGAGCGCGGGCTTGGCGAAAAGGCGCTGCACAGCCTCGTGCAAGGTGGCTGGCTGTTGCCAAATGCCATAGTGGTGCTGGAGGAAGCGACGCAGGTTCAGGTGACCGGGGTTGCCGGTCTGCAATTGATTGACGCCCGCACCTGGGGCGATACGCAGGTGCGGTTTTACCGCGAGGGTGAGAAACAGGATTAAGGCGAGCACAATCATCATGCCGTCCATATGGCATTACTTTTAAACCTTGTCAAGGAATATTTTCAAGATCCGGTAATTGCCAATCAACCGCTGCCTGCCCTGACCTCTCCAGGAAAGCATTGGCTTTCGAAAACGGCCGTGATCCAAAAAAACCGCCATGGGCCGAAAGCGGCGAGGGATGCACGGATTTCAGCACCAGATGGCGCATGCCATCGACAAAGCCTGCTTTTTTCTGCGCGTATGATCCCCAGAGGATGAAAACCACGGGACGTTTTTGTTCGTTGACCAAACGTATCACCTGATCGGTGAAAACCTCCCAGCCCTTGCCCTGGTGGCTTGCGGCCCTGCCCGCTTCCACCGTCAACACGGAATTCAGCAGCAACACGCCTTGCCGCGCCCAATGCTCGAGAAAACCATGGCGCGGCGGCGCAACGCCAAGGTCTGATTTCAGTTCTTTGTAGATATTCACCAGCGATGGCGGCGGCGGCACGCCGGGTTTCACCGAAAAACACAGGCCATGGGCCTGGCCATCGCCATGATAGGGGTCCTGGCCCAGGATCACCACGCGCACCTGGTCGAGCGCTGTTGCGTCAAGGGCATGGAACCATTCGCTGCCTTTGGGGAAAATGCGTTTTCCGGCGGCGCGTTCGGCCTCGAGGAACGCCTTCAACGCCTGCATATAGGGCTTTTCGAACTCACCTTGCAGATGTTGCAACCAGCTTTCGTGCAGCTTCGCCATCGCAGCCTTAGCGCGCTTCCCGATCAGACGGAACCGTCTGATCGAAAAGGATTCGCGCCAATTCAATATGTTGGAGCATGTCCTTGCCGCCAAACCGCGATGCACTTTGGCGGGACATGCTCTAAGGCTAGCGGTTCAGGTATTTGAACAGGGCATTGATGTCGCCGCCGCCTGAATTGATCACCGACACAAACTTGCTGCGCATCTGTGCAGCCAGCCAAAACGACGACACGCTCACATCCTGCACGCGATAACCGCGCTTGCCCTTGGAGACACGGAAGGACAGGGTTTTCCCGGTTGAAGAGCTTGCCTTCAGCAGCAGCGCATTGCCGGAGGTCGAACAACTCGTCACCTTCAAGTTGGAGCCCGAAAGCCGCGCCGAATACTGGGCCAGGAATTTGCCAACGAAAACGCGGGTCAGGGCAATGTATTCGGATTCCCTCGCCTTCGGCAGTTTCTTCCGGTGCTGGCCGAGCGCGAAAAGCGCGATACCCCGCAAATCGGCATAGCGCGAAGCGGCATTGGTAAAAGCTTGCGGTGACTTGGCTCGCGCGGCTGCAAAGAAGGCATTGCCGGCATTGGTCACAAAACCTTCGGCACCACAAGCGGCCCAGGCCGTCGAAGTCCAAAGAAGGGCAACAGCAAAAGCAGGCGCAAGCAGGTGAGACCTAGCCATTTGACCACTCACGGGGTTATGCCCCATGGTCCCTTGTCCATGCTGATTTGGCAAGGGCCTGTTTCAAAAACGGAGATTGAGATGTTAACACTCTATGGTCGGCCAAATTCAGGTTCTGCGGCGGTCGAAGCCTTGCTTGCAGTATCGGGCATTGACCACACGATCGTTGATGTTCCGCGCAACGCCGACAAATCCGCTCCCGATTGGTACCTCGTGCTCAGTCCGCGCAGCGAAGTTCCGACGCTCAGGCTTTCCGACGGCAGTGTCATGACGGAAAGTGCCGCGATGATGATCTATCTCGCCGATCTCGTTCCCGAGGCCGTCATGGCGCCCATGCCATCCGCGCCGGAGAGGGCGCGCTACCTGCGCTGGATGGTGTATTTCGCCGTCGCACCCTACACATCCGACTTGCGCATGTTTTACTCTGAACGCTTTTCGACCGACGTTGGCCATGCACCCGCCATCAAGGCAAAAGCCGTCATCGACCTGGCGCGGGATTTCGCGATTTTCGATGCCCAGATGGGCGAAGGCCCCTTCATTCTCGGCGCGCGCATGAGTGCCGCCGACATTTACGCCGCCATGATTCTGGGCTGGTCCGATGATGTGCCGGGGCTTTTTGCCAAACACCCGAAACTGAAGCGGCTTTACGATGGTGTTGCCGCCCACCCCGCCATCCGCAAGGTCTGGGACCGGAACGAGATGCTGTGAGGGATGGCGGGCAGCACCGGACCTAAAGTCGCTCTGCCGCCCGAATACCCAGAACTTCGTCTGCCCGCTCAATTGCACTTGTGAGCACCAGTTCTGATACCGTGCGGTTTTGGGATGCTGCCGCGAAAACAAGTTTCTGTTTCGACTCTCGCGTAAGTCTGAGATGAATTTTTTCGCTGCGTTTTTCTGATTTTGTCAACCTATGCTACCTCCCTGTTTTGCTCCGGCCCACCCAGACCCCCTACTTCACGCGGCGTTGCGCCTTTTCATAAATCTCATCGTCACGGCGAAGGCCGACAGCAAGGACCAGGACTTCAATTCTCTTGCTATCCAGTCTGTAGACGATGCGGGTCTGTCCTGTTCGCAGGCGGCGAAATCCACTCAAGTCCCCACTGAGAGGTTTGCCCGCTTTGTCAGGCTCACCTTGTGCCAATCTTTGCTCAATCACCCGTTGGATTGTCTTGGCTTCGGTGCGCCCAAGGCGGCGAAAATCGTCTTTGACTTCAGGATGATAAAAGACCGCCCAAGCCAAGTCAGAGGTTTTCAATGAAATCGTTCATTTGCTTTTGTGAGACATAGCTCTTCTTCGGCGTGCTGAGACGCGCACGGGCCACGGCCTCGACGCGCAGATCTTCAAGCTCTTCAATAAGGGCTTCGTATCTTTCTGCCGCCATCATAACAGCCGCAGGCCGATTATCCCGCATCACCACAAAATGATCCTGCTTCCCGTCCGATATACGATCAAGGAGTTCACGGGTCTTTTTTTGGAGGTCAGTGGACGAAATGGCCTGGTCGGCGCGGTTGAGGAGCATGCATCACCTTTGAAATCCGAATATAATCAGCTTCAGAGACGATTGCAATACGCCGGCTCTCACCTCGCAAACTTCTTGTACTTGATGCGGTGCGGGTTCACCGC
>JANNFZ010000266.1:0-1931 GCA_031380375.1 Hyphomicrobiales bacterium | reverse complement strand
CCTGCATGGGGCTGATCCAGCTGGTCACCCGGTTCTCCAAACACACAAGGGCAACACGATGATCATGGGACCGGAGTGATGGCATTTCTTGAAATCAATCATCTGGAGAAAACTTTTGGCCAGGCGCGGGTCGTCAAGGATTTCAACCTTGGCATCCAAAAGGGCGAGTTCGTTTCGCTGCTCGGCCCGTCTGGTTGCGGCAAGACCACTGTTCTCAGGATGGTGGCGGGGTTCGAGACGCCAACCTCGGGCGTGATCAAGATCGACGGCAAGGACGTGGTGCAACAACGCCCGAACCAGCGCAACATCGGCATGGTGTTTCAGGCCTATGCCTTGTTCCCGAACCTGACGGTGGCCCAAAACGTCGGCTTCGGACTGAAGATCAAAGGTGTGGCGCGCGACGAATCCGATGCCCGTGTCGCCGAAATGCTGGCGCTGATCGGCCTGCCGGATCTGGGCTCCCGCTTTCCCTTCCAGCTTTCCGGCGGCCAGCAACAGCGCGTTGCCCTGGCCCGGGCCCTCGCGGTCAAGCCTTCCGTCCTGCTGTTGGACGAGCCGCTCTCTGCCCTTGATGCCAAGATCCGCGTTATCCTGCGCACCGAGATCCGCGAGATTCAGCGAAAGCTCGGCATTACGACGATCTTCGTGACCCATGACCAGGAAGAAGCCCTGTCGATCTCCGATCGCATTGTCGTGATGAATGGCGGCATTGCCGAACAGGTCGGCGCTCCGTTTGAAGTCTATAACCGCCCCACCACCAAATTCGTCGCCAGTTTCGTTGGCACCCTGAATACTTTCGACGCCATTGTTGAAAACCCAAAGGCCGGCCGGGTATCAATCGCTGGCGTCTCCGTCACCCTGCCACGGCCCGTTGCCGCCGCAAAAGGTGCCAGCATCGCTCTTGCCTTGCGCCCCGAAGCCTTGCATCTCGGTCGCGCAACCGGTCGCGAAGTCGTGCTGCCCGCGAGGATCACCGAGGTGCATTTCTTCGGGTCGGTCATCCGCCTGCGCGCCGACATGGCAGGCACCCGTCTCGCACTCGATACTTTCAACCGTGCCGATACGCCGCCGCCGCCTGTCGGCTCTGCCACCGAAATCAGCCTTGCGGCCAGCGATTTGATCGTGCTCGACGCCTGAATCTTCCTTTTGTCCGACAAATCAGTAGTGCTGACTATGTAGCGCGGTCTACAACCTTGCCATGTGTCCCGTTTTGGGCCTAGCCTTGCCCCGCCGCAGAATTATCGCGCTGGGAGGATATCATGGCTATCACTTGGACATTTGACGCAGGTCGCCCCGACTATGACTGGGAGCAGATCCTCTATGACATTCTGCAGAATGGCGATTTTCAAACCGCAGTCAGCGGCACCGAAGTCCATATGGTGTCCGGAAATTACACGCTCGTCTTGACCGGGACCGGCATTTCCGACGGCCCTGGAACCACTATCAACGCAACCACCATCACCGGTTTGCAGGTTATCGACAATGGCCAGACCGTCTGGACCATGACCGGTATTGCGGGCGCGACGGGCGCGACAATCAACACGGCCATTACCGATGTCGGTCTGATCACCGGCGTAACGCCGGAGACCAGCTACTATTCCGAAGATTTCAAGGACGCGCTTGGCGGTTTTGTCCAGACCAATTTCCTTGCCACGGGCTCTGGCGACAGGGATTCGATCTTTGGGACAGACGATGCCGCAGGCGACATCATCAATGGCAATGGCGGCAATGATTACATCCGCAGTGGCGGCTACGGTGGCACCGCCGACCAACTCGATGGCGGCGCTGATTGGGATTTTCTCGATCTCGCCTATGACGACTTCGACGCGACGGGCGTCATCGTCGATGTGGATGGTGGCCAAGTAAAGCTGAACGACGGCAGCGATACGGTTGTTGCCTACATCACCAATTTCGAAGGCTACAGGGGCAGC
>JANNFZ010000144.1:0-8994 GCA_031380375.1 Hyphomicrobiales bacterium | reverse complement strand
CCGGTCAGACCGACGGGTGCAAGCGCAACGGGCATGCTGACATCTTCGCCGATCATCGTGGATTGGGTGGTGCGGTTGTCGATGTTGCGGGCCACGCGCTGGCGCAGCCGGTACTTGGTGAAGGCGGCGGAATTATCGATAAAAGTGCTGCTGGTATAGGAGCCCGTTTCACAATAATCGTAGAACATCCGTGGCACGCGCCGCACATAGAGGTCGTGCAGATCGGCAATGGCCGGTGCCTGGGCGGGTGTCAGTGCGGCGGTCATGGGTTTCTCGCGTTGCCGTTTGGTCCATACAACATGAAAAAGCCCTTGGGGAAGCCCGCCCGCAACAAATACCTAACGCCTCTCATGCCCCTCATGCTGAGGTGCCCACGCAGTGGGCCTCGAAGCATTCATCAGGATAAAGCGCGGCTGGCGCCGCAGACCCTTCGAGGCTCGCGTTCCGCGAGCACCTCAGGGTGAGGGGTTTATTCCGACCTAGTTGATGCGCTCGCCCGTCACCACATCGAAGCGCGGCTTGCGGCGGGTGCTCAAAGGTTCCTCGCTGGCACCGAAAATGCGCTCGAGCAGGCCCCGGTTCCGCCTGTGGATGTCCGCTGTCACAAGTTCAGATTCAGCGATGGCGGGATCGACCTCAACCGCACCATAAATCTCATTCTCGGCAATGGCCAGACCGTTGTCCTGTGACGGAATGGCCCCCGGCAAAGCCTGAGGCACAAGACCCTTGTGGGCTTCTTCCATGATGTCCTTCCACACAAGGGCGGGCAGCGAACCACCGGTCACGCGCTTGGTAGGCTGATTGTCGTCGTTGCCCATCCAAACGCCGGTGACATAGTAAGTTGTAAAGCCCACGAACCAGGCGTCGCGGTAGTTCTGGCTGGTGCCCGTTTTGCCGCCAATGTCGAATGCGCCAAATCTTGCCTTGGTTGCCGTGCCCTCGCGGACCACGGCGCGGAACAAGGTGTTCATGTAACCAAGATCAGTATCGGAAATGACCGAGCCCGCGCTTTCCGGATTGGCTTCAAACAGCACCTTGCCGTCGCGCGTCGTGATGCGGGTGATGACATGAGGTTCAATGGCAAAACCGCCATTGGCAAAGGGTGTGAACGCCCCTGTGAGTTCAAGAAGCGAGACTTCCGATGTGCCCAGCGACAGGGATGCATCATCGCCAAGCTCCGAGGTGATGCCGAGCCGGTGGGCCACGCTGGCGATGGCCTGTGGCGTTACGGCTTGGCCAAGCTTCGCCGCCACCGTGTTGAGCGACAGGGCAAAGGCGGTTTCCAGTGTCACGGCACCCAGATATTTGCGTTTGTAGTTTTCCGGCGTCCACGTGCCGATGGTGACGGGTTCATCAATTTCGACCGAATCCGGGCGATAGCCATTTTCGATTGCCGCAAGATAGACAAAGGGCTTGAAAGCGGAACCCGGCTGGCGTTTTGCCTGGACGGCGCGGTTGAACTGGCTCTTCTTATATGAGCGTCCGCCGACGATGGCGCGAACGGCACCTGCAGCATCGAGTGTTACCACGGCACCTTGCGTGACATTCAATGACTTGGCGTTTTCAGCGAGGCGCTGGCGCAGGCTCGCTTCGGCTTTCAACTGCATCACCGTGTCGATGGTGGTTTCGACAACGAGGCTTTCCTTGGTGCCGGGGATCAACAATTGCACCTGGTCGCTGATCCAGTCGACGGCATATTGCGTGGCGGGGATATAGTCGGATGAGATCACCCGGGCGTCCTCGGCCAAGGCACCGAGCATTTCCGGCTCGCTGATATAGCCTTGGTCCACCATGCTGGCGAGCACCAGCTTGGCGCGTTCGCGGGCACCCTCTGGGCGCTTCGCCGGATTGTAAGTGGAGGGCGCTTTCAGCACGGCGGCAAGGGTTGCCGCCTCCATCAGCGACAATTCCTCCGGTGACTTTGAATAGAAAACCCGTGCCGCCTGGTCGATGCCATTGGCTCCGCCGCCGAAATAGACGCGGTTCATATAGAGCTGGAGGATTTCGTCCTTGGTGAATCTGCGCTCGAGCCAGACCGCCAGCACGGCTTCCTGGGCTTTGCGGTTCACAGTGCGGGCTGAGGTCAGAAACAGGTTCTTGGCCAATTGCTGGGTCAAGGTCGAACCGCCCTGCACCAGGCGGCCGGCACGCAGGTTGGCGACCATGGCCCGCGCCAAGCCAAAAAGATCAATGCCGTGGTGACTGTAAAAGCGCCGGTCTTCGATCGCCACAATGGCGTTTGGCACATAATCGGGCAGCGACAAAAGATCGACGGTATCGCCAAAAAACTTGCCGCGCTGGGCCAGTTCAGTGCCGTCGCTGGCCAGGATCATGATACCGGGCTCGCGCCCGGGAATTTTGAAGGTGCCGTTCTGGTTCAGCGTGAACCAAACAAAGCCCAAACTTGCAACACCGGCGACGGCAGCCCAAAAACCGAGTGCGAGGAACAAGCGGAAAAGCCCTCCCGCCCACGAGCGGAGGCGGGCAGGCTTGCGGCGCTCCGGTTCACGGGGCTTCCGGCCATCGAAAAGCTGCGGCTCCAGACGCTGCCGTTTTTTCGGCACCTGGCGCTGGCCGAACAATCCCATCCCGGTCTCCAAATCCAAGCTTGGGGAGCAGGTCTAGAAGCCAGTCCTTGCGCAAGTGTTACAAAGCCCGTGCATGGGGTTGAAAGATGGGGAAATCATGACTGGGGCACGACCACGCATGACTGGGCCTGGTGCTTTTGTTAAAAGGCTCCGATGAGTGACACGAGTCCCACCGCTACCAGTCCTTCGCCCGTCGGCATGCTCAGGCTCCGCACCCTCGTCAGGCTGCGCTGGCTGGCGGTCTTCGGACAGGTCGCGGCTGTGCTGTTTGTGTCGTTCGGCCTGGGTTTTGACTTGCCGCTTGGCCCCTGCCTTGGCCTTATTGCGCTTTCGGCCTGGCTCAACATATTCCTGTCGATCCGCTGGCGCGGCAGCCAGTGGCTGAAACCGCGCACCGCAAGCCTGCTGCTGGCCTATGACATCGTGCAATTGGCAGGGCTCCTTTATCTGACCGGTGGTTTGCAAAACCCCTTTTCGTTCCTGTTTCTTGTGCCCGTCACGGTTTCAGCCTCGACCCTGCCTTGGCGTTCGACCTTGAGCCTTGGCGCACTGGCCTTTGGCTGCGCCACGCTGCTGGCGATTTACTATTTGCCGTTGCCGTGGACCGCCGGCGAGACCTTGGCGCTACCCAACAACTATCTCTTGGGGTTGTGGACGGCACTGGTGTGCGGCACGGCGTTTTCCGCCGTCTATGCGCGGCGCATTGCCGAAGAAACGCGGCAAATGTCGGCCGCCCTCAATGCCACGGAAATGGTGCTGGCCCGGGAACAGCGGTTGTCGGCGCTTGACGGACTTGCGGCAGCAGCGGCCCATGAATTGGGAACGCCGCTTGCCACCATTGCGCTTGTCGCAAAGGAACTGAAACGCGAGCTGCCGGGAAGCTCGCCCCATACAGAGGACATCAATCTCCTGATTTCACAAGCCGCCCGCTGCCGGGAAATCCTCTCGCGCCTGTCGAGCCGCGAGCAGGCCGCCGATCATGTTTATGCCAATGTGAAGTTCTCGGCCATGCTCGAAGACCTGGTGGCCCCGTTGCGCGGCTCTGATGTGATCATCAGCATTGAGTGTGCCGCGGACCCCCGCGACAGAAACAGCCCGGAGCCGGTGTTCCGGCGCAATCCCGCCATTGCTTATGGGCTATCCAACATCCTTGAAAATTCCATCGACTTTGCCCGCTCGTCCGTCGCTATCAAGGCCACCTGGACCAAAACAGCCATCAACCTTGAAGTCGCCGACAATGGGCCTGGATTCGACCAGACGATTTTTGACCGCCTTGGTGATCCCTACGTGACCACGAGGCCAGGCTATGGCGCCGAGACGACTGAACCCGAAAGCGCCAGCCATGAAGGCATGGGACTTGGCCTGTTCATTGCCAAGACCTTGCTGGAAAGGTCAGGAGCCAGCGTGGCGCTCGCCAACCGAAAGCCACCGGATGAAGGCGCCCAGATCACCATCCGCTGGAACCGCGATCAAATCGACCAAAGCAAAGAACCTTGACCCCGCACGCGGACCGTTCCAGAAGGCCCGGCAGGAGTTGATCCGCCAAATGACTTTGCCGACTGACATGACCCTGCTGCTGGTTGATGACGACAAGCCCTTTCTGACAAGGCTCGGCCGCGCCATGGAAACCCGCGGCTTTGCCGTGCGCCTTGCCGACACGGTGGCCGACGGCATTGCCGAAGTGAAAAAGCAGGCACCGGGCTTTGCGGTGGTCGACCTTCGCCTTGCCGATGGCAATGGCCTTGATGTGATCGAAGCGCTGCATCTGGCAAGGCCCGATGCCCGCGTCGTGGTGCTGACGGGCTATGGCAATATCGCAACCGCCGTGACCGCCGTGAAGCTTGGCGCCATCGACTATCTGGCAAAACCAGCCGACGCCGATGCAGTCTATGGCGCACTCATGTCCGAGAAGGACCAGCGTAACGCGCTCCCCGACAATCCCATGTCGGCTGACCGGGTGCGCTGGGAACATATCCAGCGGGTCTTTGAACTGTGCAGCCGCAATGTCTCGGAAACAGCGCGCCGCCTCAACATGCACCGCCGCACCTTGCAGCGCATCCTCGCCAAGCGCGCACCGAAATAGGACACCGTCAAATGTCAGGTCGCGTTTCGCAGAACATTACAACGCGTTAATCCAAACGACATTTTTATGCCCAAGTATCCGCCCAACAACCTGCCCGGTAACCGAAATGATTTCGGTTGGAATGAAAGCCATGAAACAATTTCTGTTGGCCAGCGCTCTGGTTCTTGTTCCAGCCGCAGGTTTTGCCCTGGTCAATTCCTATTTGCATGCCCCGTCCATGGTTGCTGCCAGCCTGGGTGATCTTTCGGCAATGAAGCTCATTGTTGGCGATGTGCGGAAACTGGCTGATTCGAGCGATCTGATTGCCGCCGAGAAGCGGATCACCGACCTTGAAACGGCATGGGATGATGGCGAAGCCACCCTGCGGCCCCTGAACCCGGATGCCTGGGGCAGCCTGGATCAGGCCATCGACAAGGCGCTCAGAGCCCTGCGCGCAAGTGCGCCTGACGCGGCCCAGGTCAAAGACAAGCTCCAGCTCTTGACCGCAGCGCTCGACGATCCCGGCGCGGTCGCAAGCGGCCCCGCCACCGGAACGCTTCTGGTGAGTGGAATTGCCGTCACCGACGACAAGGGCCGCCCCCTGCCGTGTGAAACCATGCTGACCACAGTGCGCGATGCCC
Organism: Hyphomicrobiales bacterium; assembly: GCA_031380375.1. Classification (GTDB taxonomy): domain Bacteria; phylum Pseudomonadota; class Alphaproteobacteria; order Rhizobiales; family Aestuariivirgaceae; genus Aestuariivirga. The sequence continues at coordinate 3,703 of JANNFZ010000144.1, read as the reverse complement.
TGGTGGTGCCCGGTCTTGCGACAGACAAAATGACCGAAGGCGAGTCCCTGGCAGCAAAGGCAACGGAGCGTTGCAATGCCGATGACGACCAACGCGCTGATGCTTTTTCGGCCGGTGCACTTGCTGCCCTCGCACAGAAATAACCTTCAACCGCCCTCCCCTGCACAAAAGGATTTTCCGGCATGTCAAATGTTGCTTCAGCTGATAGCCGGACGGCGTTCAACCGTGTGCCTGCGGTGACCATCGACTTCTGGCTCATCAAGCTGCTGGCCGTGACCATGGGCGAAACAGCGGCTGACTATCTGGCCGTCAACATGGGGCTGGGGCTGACGGCCACTTCCCTCATCATGAGCGGCGTTCTGGCCGTGGCCCTTGTGCTGCAGTTCGCCCAGAAGCGCTATGTGCCGTGGGCTTATTGGCTTGCGGTTGTGCTGATCAGCATCGTTGGCACGCTGGTGACGGACAATCTCGTTGACACTTTTGGCGTGTCCCTTGTCATCACAACAATTGTCTTCACAGCTGCCCTGATTGCCACTTTTGCGCTTTGGTACCGCTCTGAAAAAACCCTCTCAATCCACTCCATATTCACGACACGGCGCGAAACCTACTATTGGCTGGCCATTCTTTTCACTTTTGCCCTGGGAACGGCAGCTGGCGATCTGGTGGCTGAACACTTTGGGATTGGCTATCTCAGCACTGGCATTCTTTTCGGACTGATCATTGCCTCCCTTGCCGTGGGATACTTCTTCCTGAATCTGGATTCGGTTCTCGGGTTCTGGCTGGCTTACATTTTCACCCGCCCGCTCGGCGCATCTTTTGGCGATCTTCTGTCACAGCCTGCTGAGTATGGTGGCATCGGGCTTGGGACCATCGTGACCAGCGGCCTGTTTCTTGCGCTGATCGTGACCCTCGTTGTTTTCATGACCGCGGCAGGCCGGGGCAGGGAATCAGCGGTCTCGCTGTAAACTTCAAGGATCGTAAAGGCTGGTCAATCTTTGCGCGGCGACGCGCGCAAAGAGCAGCGTCACGGCCTTGCGCCGCGAGGCATGCAAAGGGTGATCGGGAGTTGCCCGGATGATCTCGGCACCATAGGCATCGGCGATGACGAGGCCTGCCTCCACAGGGATAATGGCGGGCTCCATGGTTTGCGGAATGGCAAAGCTGAACCGGTCGCAATAGTCCCGGTATTCCGGCCATTTCTGGTCGACGCGGAAGTCCTCGGGCGAGGATTTGATTTCGACGATCCACACGGTGCCGTCATCCTTGATGCCGCAGAGATCGGCGCGCCGCCCTGAAGCCAGCGTGAATTCGGACAAGACCGCAAAGCCATGGGCGCGCATGAGGCGTGAAGCACCGCGTTGCACGGCCAAAGCATTTTCCGACTGTCGCCTGTCGAGGGGAAGGATTGAGGGTTCGGTCACGGCATTTGCAGGTTGGGTTTATGTCGTTAGGCGGTTGCTGGCACGCAACATGGCACCGGAAAATGCGGGTTTCAACCAAGACTATGGAGGGTTGCACCATGCAGCTTGAGCCAGCCCCGTGCATCGCGGGCGGCGGGGCAATGCTTCACGACCAGCCGCCAGAAACTGGATCCATGATTCATTTCACGAAGGTGCGCCACCTCGTGGGCCGCCACATAATCGAGCACCATAGAAGGTGCGAGGATCAGCCGCCAGGAATAGGACAGGACGCCATCGGACGAGCACGAGCCCCAGCGGCTTTTCTGGTCGCGCACCGTGATGCGTTTGAACTGCGCGGCCATGGCCGTTGCATATTTGTGCGAGGCGACATCCAATTCATGGGCGGCCTCGGATTTCAGCCAATCCATGAGGCGGCGCGGCATGTGCGCCTCGGCACCCGGCACTAGGAGTGTGCGTGTGACGTTGTCTTCAATCACCCGACCGCGCAACTTGCCGGTGGTGACGATCCGATAGGCAATGCCGCGCAAAGTGATCTCTGCGCCATCAGCAATGGTGATTTTCCGGTGTTGTTTCCGGCGGGCCGTCCTGATCCACCCCAGTGACCGCAAGGCAAATTCCCGCGCATCATCCAACCTGGCGCGTTTCGGCATGGTCATGACAAAGCCTGCACCATCACGGGAACTGCGCAGAGTAAAGCGCCGGGCACTGGCGTGTCGTTTGTATGTGATGAAAACCTCGTCGCCGTCGACCTGCAACGGCAACACGACAGGTGGCGGCAATGGTGATTGCTTGCGGGCCTGGAAGGCGCGCAGAAACTTCATGCCTGGCAGTTTTCCGTGAAAGCGGTGATGACCGGAACCACGTCCTTGCGGAAGCGCGAGCCCGAGAAGACGCCGTAGTGTCCAACACCCAATTGCAAATAATGCTTTTTCATCCCGGCGGGAATGCCTGTGAGGATACGGTGGGCGGCTTCCGTCTGGCCCACACCCGAGATGTCGTCGCGTTCGCCTTCGATGGTGAGCAGCGCCACATCAGTGATGGCCTTGGGATCAATGGTGCGGCCACGATAGGCATAGGTGCCGTTGGGCAGATCATGGTGCACGAAAACCCGGTCCACGGTTTGCAGATAGAACTCCGCCGTCAGGTCCATGACCGACATGTATTCATCATAGAATTCCCCGTGCTTTTCGGCACTGTCGCCGTCGCCTTCGACGAGATGCCAGTAAAGCTCCCGGTGGGCCGTCATGTGGCGGTCAAGGTTCATGGTCATGAAGCCGGTCAATTGCAGGAAGCCCGGATAAACCAGGCGGCCCATGCCGGGCAGCGGAAAGGGCACCGGCATCACTACATTGTTGCGGAACCAGTCCACACCCTTGCCCTCGGCCAGTTTGTTGACGGCTGTCGGGTTGCTGCGCGTATCGATGGGGCCGCCCATGAGGATCATTGAGAGGGGTCGCAAGGGATCCTGCCGTTCGGCCATCAAAGTAACCGCCGCCATGACCGGAACCGAAGGCTGGCACACCGCCATCACATGGGCGCGTTCGCCGAGGTGATGCAGCATGGCGATCACATAGTCGGTATAGTCATCAAGGTCGAAGTGGCCAGCGGACAATGGCACATTGCGCGCATCCACCCAGTCGGTGATATAGACATCGTGGCTCGGCAGCATGGCTTCCACGGTATTGCGGAGCAGTGTGGCATAATGGCCCGACATGGGGGCGACGATCAGCAGCTTCGGTTGTATCGGCGCATTGCCCTTCCTGAAATGCAGAAAATTGCAGAAGGGTTTTTGCCAAAGCACCTCTTCAGTGACGGCGCAGGCCTTGCCCTGCACAAGCGCTTGCGTGATGCCGAAATGCGGTTTGCCATAGCGGCGCGTCAGCCGTTCAAAAAGATGGAGCGACGCCGAAGCGGATCGCCCCATGTACGATTGACCGAAGGGATTGCCGACATTGTCCCAGAAAGCCGAGCCTGCCTCCGCCGCCTGGCGCAAGGGGGCGAGGACAGCATGGTTCATCTCATAAAGCTGGTACAGCATGGTTCCGGGAACCCCTTCGCAGTGCAGCATAGCCTTGACGCAAAACCTTAACAATGGCTGAAATGGCAATCAGCACAATGATTTCTGACGGGTTTCGGACGGGTTTTAACGGTTCAGTGCTGTTGCTATCCCCTGCGCCAGGGCCTTGGCGTCGGTCGAATAGGTGAAATGCTTCAGGAACTTTCCGTCGGGCCCCATGAGATAAATAATCGAGGAATGGTCCATCAGGTAGTTTTCGGGCGAC
>JANNFZ010000246.1:0-2261 GCA_031380375.1 Hyphomicrobiales bacterium | reverse complement strand
TGAAGACGGACGGCAGCGCACGACATTGCCGCAGCTCGTGAAACAGCTGGCCGGTGATGGCGTGCGCGTGGCCGAAGCTGAACTGGCGCTGTCCCGGGCGGAACTTGCGGCAATCATCCGGAGCTATGTCAAAGGCATCGTCACTGGTGCCGTTGCCATTGCGGTGTTGATCGTCGCCTTGATTGTTTTGGCGCAAGGGGCGGCCATCGCTTTGGCACCCTATCTGGCCAGCGCGACCTCGGCCTATTTCTGCGTTGGTGCCGGCCTTGCGGTGGTCACCATTGGCCTTGCGCTCATTTCCATTCACATGCTCAAAAAGAAACATGAACCCATCGGCCTCATCTTCAAATGGCTCTCGGGCGCAGGAATTGTGAAATGACCAAGATCACGGAACTTGCCCATCTGGCAGCCGAGCGGCGTCAGGAATTCGCAACCACACTTGCTGAAATCAAATCCCGTTCAGCCTTTCCGGCTTTTGCCGTCGCGAGCCTGGCATTCGCGGCAGCGTTGGCAGCGCGGCAGCTCACAACGAAGATCGCAGCAAGGCTGGCACGCCACCAATAACTGCCATCAGGTAGTGCTTTCGGCATTCTCTGTGTGGCGGGTCGCAATAAACTCCCCAAGACCTGACAGTCCTTCCATGTGATCGCAGAAGACCTTGATGGTGACGAGCAGTGGCAAGGCCATGGCACAGCCCACGAAGCCCCATAGCCACGTCCAGAAAGCCAGGGAGACCAGAATAGCCACCGAATTCATTTGCAAGCGGTTGCCCATGATCTGCGGGCTCAGAACTTCGGATTCAAAAATTGAGATGATGAGGTAGACCAATGGCACCAGCACGGCATAGCCAATGGAATCGAACGTCACGATGGCCATGAACCCCGACAATGCAATGCCTGTCACGGCGCCGACGTAGGGGACATAGTTGAAAAGAAAGGCCAGCACGCCCCAGAGATAGGGCAGCGGCATGCCGAGTGCGTGAAATGCAACCGCCACAGACAGGCCCATGATGAAGTTTATGGCGCTGAGCGTCAGCACATATGCCGAGACTTCATCCTCGATGTCATAGACGATGTGCAGGGCGCGCTTGCGCGCTGTCAATGTCGGCAGGATGCGGACCAGCTTCTCGTAGAACAGGTCACCCGACGCCATCAGGAAAACCGCCAGGACCAGGGTCGCCAGCAACGTAATCAGGAACTGCACGGGATAACCCGTGAGCACACTGAAAATTGTCGGCAAGGCCGATTCCCGGACGACGACCTCCTGGACAGCAGGATTATCCGTCGCTTTCGCGACATCCTGCATTTTCTCCGTAAGGGTCGTGAGTGTCTCCAACGACGATTGCAGGCCCCTGAATTTTTCGGAAAAGGCTTGTGCAAGTTTCGGGGCATCATGATACCAGGATGCAACGGGCCCGCTGACAAAATAGAACGTGGCAAAGCCGCCGGAGAGCAACACGACGAAAAATCCCGCAGCCGCAAGCCACGGTGGAATATGGTGCTTGGACAAGTAGCGGATGGCTGGACGCAGGGTCAGGGCGATGAACAGCGCAAGGACAATCGGCAACAGAAAATCGCGGGCAAAATAGAGGCCCGCAATGACCGCAACAAGAAGCAGCGCGCGCAGGAGATTGCGGATCTGTTTGGTGGTGTCGGTTCCGTTGGCAACAATCTCCGGCGCTGTTGCGCTCATCAAATCTTGCCCATGAGCATCAATACGACAACGATCACCAGCAGCAGGCCAAGTCCGCCGGAAGGACCGTAGCCCCAGCTGCGGCTGTGGCCCCAACTGGGCAGGGCGCCAAGAACGAAAAGAACGAGGACAACAACGATGATTGTGGTGAGCATTTGCGTTTCCCTTTATGGCCGGGGCAACGCCCAGGCATGGCAGTGGAACGCCCCAGCGCCGGATTAGTTCCGTTGGGCACTGCCCACAACAGCTTGCGCCCTCGCGTCCGGCCCGAAGTTTTCATTGGCACCGATCTGCAACAACACAGCCAGCCTGGCGCGGGCCCGGTTCACCCGGCTCTTGATGGTGCCGACAGCAACCGAGCAAATATCAGCGGTTTCCTCATAGGAAAAGCCCGAAGCCCCGACGAGGATGATGGCCTCGCGCTGGTCTTCCGGCAATTTTGCAAGCGCCACACGCAGATCAGCCATATCGAGGTGGCCGTCCTGCTCGGCGTGGACAGCTACTTTGCTGGAATAGAAGCCGTCGGCATCTTCAACCTCACGCTTGCGCTTGCGGAGCTGGCTGTAGAA
>JANNFZ010000223.1:0-4916 GCA_031380375.1 Hyphomicrobiales bacterium | reverse complement strand
ATGTTGCCTCCATTTGTCCGAAGCTGTTTCGCCTTCCGGCCCACAGGGCCGCTGTCAGCACCACAACGGCCGTGAGCACCATCAGGGTGCTTGCGGCATTGATTTCAGGCGTCACGCCCAGCCGCACCTGGCTGTAAAGCCGCATCGGCAGCGTTGTGGCACCGGGGCCGGAAGCGAGGCTCGAAATGATCAAGTCATCGAATGACAGGACAAAGGCCAGGGCCCAGCCCGATGCGATGCCCGGCAAAATGAGGGGAACCGTGACCCGCCAGAATGTCTGCAAGGGGCTGGCACCAAGATCGCCGGATGCTTCTTCCAATGCTGTATCGAAACCCGCGAGCCTCGCTTGCACGGTTGCCGCGACAAAGCACATGCCGAATGTTGTGTGTGCCAGAAACAGGGTGAAGAAGCCGCGCGGCAGGCCGATGGCAACAAACAGCAGCAGGAATGCAAGGCCGATGACCATTTCCGGAATGATGATCGGTGCCAGCACCAGAATGCCGAACAGGTTGTGGCCCCGCATGGCACGGCCACGAACCAGCACCAGTGCCGCGAAAACCCCAAGCACCGTTGCGGCTGTGGCACTCGCAACAGCCAGTTTGAAGGAAAGCCAGGCACTGGCGAGTAGCTGGGTATTGGCAAACAGCAGGCCATACCACTTCAAAGAGAACCCCGACCACACGGTAACCAGCCGGCTTTCGTTGAAGCTGAATACAATGACCAACAGGATCGGCAGGTAGATGAAGGCAAGGCCAAACGTCACAGCGCCGCGGCCGAACCAGGACCATGCCCTTGCCCCCTGGCCGCCGGACCCCTGCGATCGAATATCGGCCCGCACCTGGGCTTTTTGCAGCAGGACAATCGGCACAACCAGGATCGCCAACATGCCGACGGCGATGGCTGACGAGAGCGGCCAATCCTGGTTGTTGAAGAACTCGGTCCACAGTGTCTTGCCAATCAAGGCCACGTCATTGCCGCCGAGCAAGTCGGGAATGACGAATTCCCCAACCATGGGAATGAACGCGAGAAGACAGCCGGCATAGACACCCGGAAGCGACAATGGAAAAGTGATTGAAAAAAATGTGCGCATGGCCGTGGCCCCCAGATCCCGCGAAGCCTCGACCAGCGTGTTGTCCAACTTGTCGAGCACCGAATAGAGCGGCAGGACCATGAACGGCAGATAGGAATAGACAATGCCGATGACCACGGCGCTGCGTGTATTCAGAAGGGCAAAGTCCCCGGCCCCGGTTCCCAGCGACTGCCCCAGAATATCAAGGAAACCATTGGGCTTCAGAATGGCCATCCAGGCATAAACCCGGATCAGAAAGCTGATCCAGAATGGCAGCACGACGAGGGCCAGCAGAAGCGGGCGCAAGTGCCGCGGCGCGCGGGCGAGACCATAGGCCATGGGATAGGCAACAAGCAGGGTGATCATTGTCGCGATCACCGCTGTCTCGACCGACACGAGGTAGGAGCGGAAATAGAAACTGTCAGTCAGCAGTGTTGTGTAGTTTTCAAGATCGAGGCCAGACAGGAATGTCCAGGCACCGGTGAACCCGTCTGCAAGGTCAAGCTGCGGCAGGTAGGGTGGTCTTGCCCTCGCCTGGTCCGACAGGCTGATCTTGAAAATCAACCCGAACGGGACAACAAAAAATGTGAACAGCCACAGAAAGGGAACAGCGGCAACACGCCAGGCTTTGCCGCCATCCCGGTTCATGCCCTACTCTATGCCCTTGGCCTTGTTCCAGGCACGCTGCCACATCTTGTCAGACTTTGCGTCCCTGACCTTTGGCAGGTGGAACTTCTTCTGCGCTTCAGCTGAGGGATAGAAGTTGGGATTGCCCCTGATCTTTTCGTCGACGAGTGCCAGTGCCGCCTTGTTCGCCGTGGCAAAGCCGGTTTCATTGGCAGCGCCTGCGGCAACTTCGGGCTTCATCATGAAATTGATGAAGGCATGGGCCGCTTGGCGGTTTGGCGCGTCAGCCGGAATGGCCATGGTATCAAACCACACCAGATTGCCTTCCTTCGGCAAGCGGTAGGCGATCACAAAACTGTTGCCCGCTTCCTTGGCGCGGTTGGTGGCCACCAGCATGTCGCCGGAATAACCCATGGCCACGCAGAGATCGCCAGCGGCGAGACCTGCAATATAGTTTGAGCCATGGAATTGGCGGATGAAGGGGCGGACCTTGCTGACGAGTTCGACGGCCTTTGCGAGAACAGCCGGATCATCGGTGTCAGGGTCAAGACCGAGATAGATGAGGGCGCTGCCGAGGACCTGTTCCGCGTCATCGAGAACCGAAATGCCGCAATCCTTGAATTTGGCGGCCGTTTCCGGATCAAACACCATCTTCCAGGAATCAACCGGTGCATCCGGCATGATGGCCCTGATCTTGTCTTCGTTGTGGCCAACGCCCGTGGTGCCCCACATCCAAGGCACGGCATGGAAACCTCCGGCATCAGCTTCGGCAACTTTGGCCATCAGTTCGGGATCAAGATTGCCGATGTTCGGCATCAGGCCCTTGTCGAGATCGCCCCAGGCTTTCAAGGGAATTTGCCGGGCGAGATGGGGGGAGAGGTTTGGCGTCACGACATCGTAGCCGGAATTGCCGGCCAGAATTTTTGTTTCAACGGTGTCGTTCGAGTCAAACACATCGTAGGTGACCGTGTTGTTGGTTTCGGTCTCAAACGCCTTGATCGACGCAGCGCCAAAATAGGCTTCCCATGAATAGAGCCTGACTTCGCCGGCGAGGCTGACGGTGGCCATGGCGGCCAAAAGTGCAATACTCGAAACAAGTGATTTGATCTTCATGATAGGTCTCCTTGTTGCTTCTCTTGGGGGAGCGGCAAGAGCCGCGCCGGTGAAGGTTTGGCTATTTCGCCGTAGAGATCATTGCGGCGGTCGCGGAACACGCCCCAGCTCCGCCGCAGTGTGGCAATGGCGTCCATATCGAGGCTTGCGGTAATGACGCCTTCGCCCACCCGGTCAGCCTCGGCAAGTTTGGCACCCGTATGGTCGGCAATGAAGGACGAGCCATAAAAGACCATTGATCCGTGCTTGCCGGTCTCGATGCCAACCCGGTTCGAGGCAATGAGTGGTGTCAAGTTGGCGCCGGCATGACCCTGCATGACGCGCTGCCAGTGGTCGCGCGAATCCCATGCGGGGTCTGAAGGTTCAGAGCCGATGGCCGTCGGGTAGATCAGGATTTCGGCACCCATGAGCACCATGCAGCGGGCGGCTTCCGGGAACCATTGGTCCCAGCAGATACCGGCACCAATTTTGCCGGCCGCTGTGTCATGGACCTTGAAACCGGTGTCGCCATTGGCAAAGTAAAATTTCTCGCTGTAACCCGGCGAATCCGGAATGTGGCTCTTGCGATAGAGGCCAAGAACCTTGCCGTCGGCATCAACCATGGCAAGGGAGTTGAAGCGCCGGTTGCCATCTTCTTCGAAGAATGAAACCGGCAAAACCACCCCCAGTTCCCTGGCCAGCGCCGCGAGACGGGCAATGGTGCTGTGGCCCTTGAACGGTTTGGCGCGGCTGTTGTGGGCGGCGTCCACATCAATGCAGAAATACGGTCCTTCAAAAAGTTCCTGAAGCACAACAAGCTTGGCGCCGCGGCGGGCCGCTTCACGGACCTGGGCTTCGATTTTGTCGAGATTGGCGTTAACATCATCGCCGCAGGCAATCTGCACAGCTCCGACAACAAGATGTCCCATGATCGTTTCCCTCACACCTTTGCCAGGGGTTGTTGTTGCGTCGAACAGTGAATGCCGCCCCCCGCTTCACCGATAGCATCAACATTGATGCTGACGATCACACGGCCCGGATAGAGTTGGCCGAGAATGCGGGCTGCTTGTTCATCGGCCTTGCCATCACCGAATTCGGCACCAATGACCGCACCGTTGCAGACATAATAGTTAACGTAGCTCGAGACGAAATCCGCTGACTGCGACCTGATGCTCACGGGATCGGGAATGACAACAATATCGAGCTTCCGCCCTTCTGCGTCCGTTGCTTTTTTCAGGATTTCATAAGTCTCAAAGGCTGCCGCCGACCACGGATCACCGTCAACGATCTTGTCTGGCAATTGGATCAATACCTGACCTGGCTTCACAAAGCGCGCCAGTGCGTCAATGTGATAGTCGGTAATGTCGGCACCTGCGACGCCAGGTGCCCAGATCATTTTCCCGGCACCCAATGCCTCACGGAGAGCACTGGCGATTTCTTCCGGTGTTCCCGCGTTGCGGTTGCGGTTCACCCAGGAGCTGGCATGGGCCAGCAAGGTTCCGGCACCATCGGTTTCAACACCGCCACCTTCGCCTTTCACGGCATTGTCGAAAATCGGCAGGCCGAGCTTTTCCGTGACGCGCCGGGCAATCCTGGCATCATCCGCGTGGGCCTGCTTTTCACCCCAGCCGTTGAAATTAAGTTCGCTGGTGGCAAGTTCACCCTTGGCATTGACGACGAAGGTTGGTCCACTGTCGCGGCACCACAGATCTTGCACCGCCATCGGCCAGAGTTCGACACCCGTTTTGAACTGTGTCCGCGCGTCCTCAATCTGCTCGGGCCGCGCGAGCATAACAACGGGTTCAAATTTTGCGATGTTGTTGGCGATGAGCACGATTTTTTTTCGCACCGCATCCAGATCTTCCTGTTCGCCGTAGATCGACTTCATCCCTGGCCATTGCATGAAAGTGCGCAGGTGCGGTTCCGACTCAAGCGGCATGCGGAAACCTGCCGCACGGGCAGACTGCGCTGCAAAGGCAGAGCTGCCTGTCATGCTGGCCACAAGACCTGCAAGTGCTGTTTTCATTGTGTTGCGCCGCGTGAACATGGTTCAGGCCATCCCTGAAACGGGTTGCTCTTGGGTGATGCAATGTATGGCACCGCCCCCGGCCGCGATCGCATTGACCTG
>JANNFZ010000188.1:0-2403 GCA_031380375.1 Hyphomicrobiales bacterium | reverse complement strand
ATGTTGCTGATCACAAGAACAAGGATGCAGATACGGTTGCCTTGCGGGCGCTCAATGCCAAGATCAAGGCCGACGTCCGTGTCGAAATCGCCATGGTTCCGATTGGCGACGGGTTGACGCTGGCGCGGAAAGTGTGAGGCGAGGTTTTCGTTGACCGCTGATTCCCGCCATGCTCACCTGAAGGTTCATTTTGCAGAGGGCTTGCGATGTTGAAACGGATTGCGTTGCCACTGCTGATGTTGATCGGAAATTGTGGAAGCAGCCTGGCGGCGGATGCTTCTGATGCTTGGTCCCATGACTGGAGCGGCTTCTATCTGGGTGCCAATGCCGGGTTGGCCCAGAGTGGTGGAACCGCGTCCGGCGCTTACGACTGGTCCCCAAGCAATATCGAAGGCGCGTCCCTCGGCACAAATGGCTCTGACGGCGGGTCACTTTCAGTCGGCGTGCTGGCAGGATATAACTGGCAGAGCGGCTGGCTTCTCGCAGGGCTTGAAGCCGATATCAACTACTTGGGCTCTGAGCAATCGGCGGAAAATTTGCTGTTTTTCATCGACGACTCAAACAGCCGTCTTTCCGCTTCTGCGGACTGGTATGGCACGCTTCGCGCCCGGCTTGGCTTCGCCAGTGATCGGCTGATGATCTATGGCACGGGTGGCCTTGCGATGGGCCAAACGGAACTGTCAGGCAGCTTTGTCAATGTGGTTACGGGCACCATGTGGGGGTCAGGGTCCGATTCCAAGATTCAGCTGGGTTGGGCTGCCGGTGCCGGCATGGAATTTGCCATCGATGACCGATGGTCGGCCGGTGCCGAATATCTGCATGTCGATCTTGGCAGTCTGCAAGTGGGTTACCAAGACGTGGTGCCAGGTTTCAGTGGAAGGGCAAGTGGCGATTTCGCCTTCGACGTGGTGCGCGCGACGCTGAAATATAGTATAAGATAGTCGTCCCGGCCGAGCGTACCACGGTCGCAGTTCAATACGCGGTAAGCCGGCGAAAGCGTGTGAGCGAGGGCGGCGGACTATTGGTTGGACCAAACCCTGTTCATTCTCCTTCGGCGCGGCTTGACCCGCCGATCCATAGTTTGCGTGCAGGTGGTGGTTGAAAGTCTGGGTGGCCTGGTCAAGCCACGGCCATGGAGGAATTGGGTTCAACTGCTTGCCCGCCTGCCTTCATTGCGCCTTGCGTTCCATTTCGTGCTTGGCCGCCTGCAGCAGAAAACCTGAACGCGTCATGCCCAGTTCAGCGGCGCGGCGGTCGATCCGGCCGAGCATGTTGTCGGGCAGGGTGATGTTGACACGCACGCTGGGCTGGCCCGTATCAGGCGCATTGATGACAATCAAAGCCACGGCATCGGCATAGTCCGGGCTCGCAGCGACGGCCTCAAGCGAACTCGGTGGGGGCAGGGGCTGGCCATCCTCCGCCATTCCCTCGATGTGAAGGGCGAGTGCTTCCTCCGCCAAACCGCGCAGGTCTTCCAGTTTTTCCGCCACGGTAATGACGCCCGGCAAATCAGGAAAACTCGCGCCATAGTCGCTGTCCTTGTCCTTGTGGATGACGGCGATGTATTCAGTCATGGCTGCCTCAGTTTCAGTTGGCTTTGCACTTCGATCGACTTCAATGTTCCCAATGGCACATCCTTGCGCGGGTGGGGCACGGTCACGCGTCCCGGCTTCACCGGATGTTTGAACTGGATGTGGCTGCCTTTCGTGGCAACCTGGCGCCAGCCATCCTCCTGTATCAGTTGGATGATCTCCCGGCTATCCATATGTGTATTTATACACACTGGCTTGAATTGTCAATCTGGTGGGTTTCGCCTTGCCTTCCCGCACCTGCGAAGCTATAGCCCCGCCCGTTCAACACTCACACGGGGGTTGGATTGATCCATGGGAGCGCAAGTTCCCCTCATAGGTTCAGTCCGTCCGGTGCCGGAATAATCCGGTCACAAACTCCCTCGTGGCGGATCAACCGGAGAAGGAAATTACAATGGGCACGGTACCCTTTACCATGCGCCAGCTCCTCGAAGCAGGCGTTCATTTCGGCCACCAGAAACATCGCTGGAACCCCAAAATGCAGTCGTTCATTTACGGCTCGCGCAACGGCATCCACATTCTCGACCTGTCGCAGACGGTTCCCCTGCTGCACCAGGCGCTCAATGCCATCACCACCGCAGTCGCCAAGGGTGGCCGCGTGCTGTTTGTCGGCACCAAGCGTTCGGCCCAGGAGCAGATCGCGGAATCGGCCAAGCGTTCGGCCCAGTATTACGTGAACTCGCGCTGGCTCGGCGGCATGCTCACCAACTGGAAGACCATTTCCAATTCGATCAAGCATCTGCGCAACCTCGATGAAGTCGTTGCCAAGCAGGGACTGGGCATCACCAAGCGCGAACTCCTCAAAGTCACGCGC
>JANNFZ010000171.1:0-3346 GCA_031380375.1 Hyphomicrobiales bacterium | reverse complement strand
GGCAGTACTGGGCTCAATTTGGTCATTTTCCCTCCCTTGCCGCACACATTTGTTTTGATTTGCGCAATTTGGACATTGGGATGCGCAATTCGGCTTGTGGCTTGCAAATGTCTCCTGCACGCTCACGATATTTCAAATTCGAAATTTCGGCAAGGAGGTCCGGTCATGCGCGGATTGACGGGTAAAACGGCCATTGTTTCGGGAGGTGCCACGCTGATCGGGCAGTCAGTTGGAGAAGTTCTCAGCGGCTATGGCTGCAATGTTGTGATTGCCGACATCAACGCAGAAGGTGGCAGCGCTGTTGCAAAAGCCATTGGAAAACATGGACATTTTGTGAGAACGGATATCACCAGCGATGCTGATATCGAAGGCGTTGTGGCGAAAGCGGTGAAGTTGACCGGGCGGTTGGACTTCCTGGTCAATGTCGCCTGCACCTATTTGGACAATGGGGCGGCAACCACGCGCGATGATTGGCTGTCGGCATTCAATGTCAATGTCGTGGGCTCCGTTGCACTCATGCAAGCCGCCCGTGCCGAACTGGCCAAAAACAAAGGCGCGATTGTGAATTTTGGTTCGATCTCGTCGCGCGTCGCACAGACTGGCCGCTGGGTCTACCCTGTTTGCAAAGCTGCCATTTTGCAGTTGACGCGCAACCAGGCCATGGACCTCGCACCTGAAGGTATTCGCGTGAATGCAGTTTCACCCGGATGGACGTGGAGCAACATCATGGTGCAACTCACCAACAACAACCGCGCCAAGACCGACGGTGTTGCAAAGCCGTTCCACTTGCTGGGCCGCACCGGCGACCCTTCGGAAGTCGCTGAGGCCGTGGCATTTCTTTTGTCTGATCAAGCAAGCTTCATCACCGGCACCGATATTCGTGTGGATGGCGGTTACACGGCCATGGGCCCGGAACGGGCCGAACCTGCCATTCCGCTGCTTATGGACTGACCCATTAAAATTCGAGGGAAAAACGAACATGAAAACAGCAATTATCGGGGCGGGTTTTGCAGGCCTCACAACAGCCAAGCATCTCAGGGAATTCGGTCACGATGTGACAGTTTTTGAAAAAGTAGGTGATGTCGGCGGCGTATGGTCGGCCAGCCGCAACTATCCTGGTCTCAGCACGCAAAACGGCAAGGACACCTACCACCTGTCCGACCATCCCATGCCGAAGAACTATCCCGAATGGCCATCAGGCCCGCAAATGCAGGCCTACCTCGAATCCTATGTCGAAAAATTCGGCCTGCGCAAATTCATCAAGCTGAACACTGAAGTGAAATCAGCCAGCCAATCGGCAGATGGCAAGTGGACTGTTGCAACGGCAGCGAGTGCCGAAGTGTTCGACTTTGTTGTGGTCTGCAATGGCATTTTCTCAAAGCCGGCCATTCCCAACTATAAAGGCAGTGACGCCTTTGTCGCTGCGGGTGGCCGCATTTGCCACAGTTCGCAATTCACAAATCTTGAAGATGCGCGCGGCAGGAATGTTGTGGTTGTTGGTTATGGCAAATCATCCTGCGATGTGGCGGCAGCCTTGGTTGGAACAGCGAAGTCCGTCACCGTTGTGGCCCGCGAGATCATTTGGAAAGCGCCAAAGAAATTCGCAAATGTTTTGAACTATAAATTCCTGCTGCTCACACGCATGGGCGAGGCCCTGTTCCCTTACATCCGGCGCAAAGGCACGGAAGCGTTCCTGCATGGCATCGGCAAGCCCATTCGCAATTCCATGGTGGGGTCAGTGCAATCACTGACAACCCGGCAATTGGGCCTGAAGGAACTTGATCTCGTTCCGCGTGGGCCTTTTGAGCGCATCGCCCGGTCAACAGTTTCGCTGGTCACCGATGGCTTTTTTGACGCGGTGCGGCGGGGCAAGATCGTCGTGAAGCGCGATTGCGAAATCAGCGAACTGGGCAAAGCAACTGCAACTCTTTCCTCAGGTCAAAGCATTACGGCTGACATTGTGATTTGTGGCACAGGATGGCACCAGGAAGTGCCGTTTTTGGACAAAGCCACGCAGGCTAGAATCATGGACAGCAGGGGTAACTTCCGGCTCTACAAATGTGTGTTGCCGCCGAATGTCAGCGGCCTTGCCTTCAATGGCTACAACTCCAGTTTCTTCAGCCCGCTTTCGGCTGAAATGGGTGCGCTGTGGATTGCCGCTTATATGGCCAATGACATCAAGTTGCCAACCGTCGAGCAACAAATAGCAGTGACCGACGAACGCCTGCGCTGGATGGAAGAACGGACCGAAGGCAAGCACGCGCGCGGAACCAACGTCATTCCATTTTCGATGCATCAGGTGGACGAATTGCTGGAAGACATTCGTTTGTCGATTTCGTTTGGCCAGCGCTTCATGGAATGGCAAATGCCGATCAAGCCTTCATCCTATGCCAAAATCACACAGAAACTGAAAAAGCGGCTGAAGGTTGACTGAATCGATCTAGCGGGGCATTTCGAGAAACCGAACCATCCATTGCGCAAACAACGCTCCGTCTGCGGGTAACTTGAATTGCGCACGCGCTTTTTCGGCCAAGTCGTGGCCAACATAGTCCTCAATCTCATGGGAAAGTTCGGTGATGAATTCCGGCGTCATTTCTGGATGATATTCCGTGGTGAAAATGTGATTGCCGATCTTGTAGGAACCGATGGGACAAAACGCGCTGCCGCCGAGCACCACGGCTCCTTCCGGAAGTTTTGTGACCTGCTCGTTGTGGGCGGCGTAAAGGTTGAGTGTTGCGTGGGGCGGTGACATCCATGCCTCGTGCGCGGCAAACAAGGTAGGCGAAATGCCGAACCCCCAGCCACCCGGATTTTTGCCCACTGCTCCGCCAAGGGCCAATGCTATGGCTTGGTGGCCAAAGCACACACCAATCGTTGGAATCTTCCGTTTGTCAATTTCGCGAATGAAGGCCATGAGCTTTTCAATCCATGCTTCGCCGCCATTGGCGGAAGCCGGACTGCCGGTGATCACATAGCCGTCGAACTGCTCGACCCTTTCCGGAAATGCGCCATCCTTCACCTGGACGGCGGTGAAAACCCAGCCCGCTGCCAGCGGTTGCAGCAGCGCACGGAATTTCTCACCGTCTTTCGGATGATTGTCGGCGAAGGCTGATTCGTCCGTATTGGTGACCAGAATGGCGATATGCATGGACGCGAACTCCTTGAACGGAAAGTTAACATGTGTAACGATCGCAGGCAATTGCAGGGAAGAGTTTGCCATGACAATCTGGACATCAAGTGATGATGGTCATGCCGACCTTTCGCTCCACGACAGCTTCACAAATGGATTGCCGCTGAACACATTTGCCCGCCTGCGCAGCGAGGACCCGGTGGCGTGGTGCGACTA
>JANNFZ010000143.1:0-2191 GCA_031380375.1 Hyphomicrobiales bacterium | reverse complement strand
CCAGTCTGAGAGAAAAACTGATCAAGATCGGCGCGAAGGTTTTCAGCCACGGCCGCTATGTCGCCTTCCAGATGGCGGAGGTCACTATCCCGAGACACCTCCTAGCCGACATCCTGCGGCTTATCGCCGAACTGCGGCCACCGCCTGATCCAGATGCAGCGTGAACGACCCGGTTGTCATGTGTTCCAGCTCAAACCAAGGGAGCGCTATGCCGCAATGAGAGCTAAATCGACATTCCCGGCCCGCAACGGGCAGACATCACGGCTTTGGCGGACCGGTGATGCCATTTGCCAAGGCTCGGTCTTGCCAAAGTTGCCAATTCGCGCAAATTTCATTCTCAACAGGCTGGTCATCCGGTGGATATCGGCTAATCTGTCTCGGGCGGGAAACCGCCGCCAGTTCACGGGGGTCGCAGGCCACGTTCAATTTCCGCATCCTCGTAGGGATGCGTCGCTCTTGGCAGACGCGCGTGCGGGGCAGATTTGATTGGCCGCAAATACCTGCGGCAACGACCCGTAACCTTTGGGGAGACGCTCCATGACACTCAAGATTGCCCAACCCGGAACCTATGCTGCGACAGCCTATGGTCTCAGCAACGGTCAGGACTTCCTTGTTGCCGAAGGCGTGGTGGTCAACTCGACGGGTGGAACCGGACTGGCAACAGCCTCGGTCGGCGCCCATGTCACCGTCAATGGGACTTTGCAAGGCACAGACGGCATTGTTTTCGGTAGCATGCTCGAACCAAAGACCGGCATGTACCTGACTATCGGAGCCAGTGGAACTGTTGGAGGTCATGGGGATCGTGGCATCGGTATTTTTCTTGGCAGCGTCAATATCGTCAATCACGGACTCATTGCAGGATTCGATGAAGGCATCCAGGTTTCCCTGTCTTCCGGCAATGTTGGACCCAGGATTGTCAACTACGGACAGATCATGTCAGGTGGAAATGCAATCGACTGCAGCTCACCTAGCATGGTACTGACGAATTACGGCACCGTGACGAGTTACAGTGGGCATGCATTCTTCAGTAATTCCGGAACGGACACCGTGAACAACAGCGGAACCTTAAGGGCCCATGATGACAACGCCATCAAAAAGACCGGTGGCACCCTGACAGTCAACAATTCAGGCCAGATTCAAAGTGTCAACAATAGCGATGCGGTCTATGCCGGCTCAGGCGCGGCCATCAAAATCGTCAACACCGGAACCATTTCGTCGAATGGGGGCAAGTCATTCTTTGGTGATTCAGCCGTCGACAGCGTCACCAACAAGGGCACCATGAATGGAGACATCAATCTCCACTACAACAATGACGTCTATGAAGGCAATGGCGGAAGGGTCAATGGCACTGTCTTCGGTGCCCCCGGCAATGACAGCCTGCGCGGCGGCGCTCTTCTCGACCGGCTGGATGGCGGGTCCAACAACGACTATCTGACCGGGCGCGGCGGCAGAGATGATCTGACGGGCGGCTTGGATGCGGACCAGTTCATCTACACCGCCATCACCGACTCTGGCATCACCGCAGTAACCCGCGACATCATCCGCGACTTCAATGTTGGCAATGACGTTTTCAATCTTTCGGCCATTGATTCCAACACCAGCATCGCCGGAAACCAGGCCTTTGCGCTTTTGGCCAAGGGCACGACCGCCTCTGCCGTCGGTCCAGCCAAGATCGGCTGGTACTGGGTCGATAATGCGAATGACGCGCTGGACCGCACCATCCTGCGCATCAACAACGATGCTGATGCGGCCATCGAGATGACCATCGAACTCGTTGGCCTCAAGACCCTGTCGGCAACACCGGGGGTTGATTTCATCTTCTGAACTGGTCTCACCGCACCATCGCTGTTTCGACGATGATGACCTCATCGACCATTTTTGGAAACTCCCGAAGGCGAAGCGGAAGAAGAAGTAGCTGATTGCGTCCGCGTCACGACGAGCAAGTCGCAAGGTCCGTAAAGGGTTTGTCAGCGCGTTGGGAAAACACACATCTAGGAAATCGGCCGACGCCCCCTTCTGGCCCGAAGCTGCCCATCAGGTTTTCAGCCAATTAGTCTGCAGTTCGATGGTAAGCGGACATTTTGCGGGTCCGGCTCTACCCTCGGCTCCATCCCTTCTCTGACATGTCAATAAGGGCAATTCAGGACATGTTTTGGGCGCAGTTTGCCTGGCTTCTTCCGTTGTGCGCTGC
>JANNFZ010000141.1:0-2326 GCA_031380375.1 Hyphomicrobiales bacterium | reverse complement strand
CGCAGTTCCGCAATCCCCAACCGTGCCAATTCATCGGCGCGTTCGTTCTCGGGGTGGCCGTCGTGGCCTTTGACCCAGTGCCAGCTGATTTCGTGGCGCTGGATAGCCGCGTCCAGTGCCTGCCACAGCTCGACGTTTTTCACCGGCTTCTTGTCGGCGGTTTTCCAGCCGTTTTTCTTCCAGCCGTGAATCCATTTGGTGATGCCGTCCTTCACATATTGTGAATCGACATGCATTTCAACCGTACACGGACGTTTCAGTGCCATCAGGGCCTCGATGGCGGCAGTGAGTTCCATGCGGTTGTTGGTGGATTGCGGTTCGCCACCGTGCAATTCCTTGCGCGTGTCCTTGTAGTCAAGAATGGCGCCCCAGCCACCAGGACCAGGATTGCCGGAACAGGCCCCGTCGGTATGGATGACAACCTTAACCTTGCTCATGCGGCGGGTTGGCTCTCGCGCAATTCGCGCGGCAATTTGAAGAAGACGTTTTCCTCGCGCAGCGTTACTTTTTCCACGGTCACGTCATAGTGCGCCCGAAACGCATCGATGATTTCATTGACCAGAACTTCGGGTGCTGATGCACCCGCCGTCAAACCAATGGTCTTGAGGCCCTGCAATGCCGACCAATCGAGATCACTGGCGCGTTGAACAAGAAGTCCCCTTGCACAACCGCTCTTGATGCCGACTTCGACAAGGCGTTTGGAATTCGAGGAGTTTGGCGCACCCACAACAACCAGCAGCTCAATGTCAGCGGCGATGGATTTGACCGCATCCTGGCGGTTGGTCGTGGCGTAGCAAATGTCTTCCTTGTAGGGCCCCCTGATTTCGGGGAAGCGGCGGCGCAGCACGTCGATCACATCCTTGGTGTCATCAACGGACAGTGTTGTTTGGGTGACATAGGCAAGTTTCGTTTCATCGCGCACCGCAAGCTTTTCAGCATCATCCGTGGTTTCAATGAGCGTGATGGCACCGTCCGGTAATTGCCCCATGGTGCCGATCACTTCCGGGTGGCCCTTGTGGCCGATCAGGATGATCTCAAGTCCCTCATTAAAGTGGCGCTGCGCTTCCATATGCACCTTGGTGACCAGCGGACAAGTGGCATCAATCTGGAACATGTTGCGCTGTGCGGCCGCCGCCGGCACAGCCTTGGGCACACCATGGGCCGAGAAAATCACCGGCCGGTCGCCCGGCGGAATTTCATCCAGTTCATCGACGAAAATGGCGCCCTTGGCTTTCAGGTCGTCATCGACGAATTTGTTGTGGACGATTTCATGGCGCACATAGACAGGTGCCCCATAGACAGCGAGGGCGCGCTCGACAATGTCGATGGCCCGCACCACCCCTGCGCAAAAGCCGCGCGGTGCCGCGAGCAGGATTTTCAATGCTGGCTCAGCGCGGCGCAAAGGCATCGAGCCTCGCGTGGCGATTCACATCCTTGTAGAGAAGATAGCGGAAGCGCCCCGGACCCCCGGCATAGCAAGCCTGGGGGCAGAAGGCGCGAAGCCACATGAAGTCACCGGCCTCAACCTCGACCCAGTCGCCGTTCAACCGATAGACGGCCTTGCCTTCCAGCACATAGAGCCCGTGCTCCATGACATGGGTTTCAGCGAATGGAATGATGCCACCCGGCTCAAAATTCACGATCGTCACATGCATGTCATGGGCAAGATCGGCGGGATCGACAAAGCGCGTGGTGCTCCAGGTGCCGTTAGTGTCTGGCATGGTTACAACTGTTCCGTCCTGGTCACCCGTCACGAAGGCCTTTGGCGGTGCAATGCCGGGCGTCGATTCATAGCGTTTGCGAATCCAGTGGAAGCGCGCAGCCTCCTTGCCCTCATTGCGCAAAGACCAGTCGGTGCCCGGCGGAATGAAGGCATAGGAACCGGGCACCAAAACATGGCGGACCTTGCCCAGTGTCAGTTCCAAACTTCCTTCAACAACGAACAACACACCCTCTGCTCCACCATCGGGTTCCGGTGTGTCCGATCCACCGCCAGGAGCCACTTCCATGATGTATTGCGAGAAGGTCTCGGCAAAGCCCGACATGGGCCGGGCGATGATCCAGCAGCGCGTCTTGCGCCAGCCGGGCAATGTGCTCGTCACAATGTCCTGCATCACGCCTTTTGGAATCACCGCATAGGCCGTGGTGAAAATGGCCCGGCCTGTCAGCAGGTCGGTCTGCGGCGGCAGACCGCCTTTCGGAGAATAGTAGGAGGGTGTTTTTGCAATCATGGGGCAAGCCTAGTCAGTCGGCTCTTGAATTGCAATTCAGAGGGCGATGCTCAGGTTGACCGTATCCGGCAGCCACACTTCCTCGAGATTGATTC
>JANNFZ010000129.1:0-2397 GCA_031380375.1 Hyphomicrobiales bacterium | reverse complement strand
GAAATCAGCCGAGCGCGCCGCCGAATACGTAAAAATGGGCTTCACCGGCATCAAGTTTGATCCCGCCGCACCCTATTCCGCCTTCGATCCCCGCCAGCCCTCACTCGAGACAATTGAGCTTTGCGTGAAGTTCTGCAAACTCATGCGCGAAGCCGTCGGCAACAAAGCTGATCTGCTGTTCGGCACTCACGGTCAGTTTACGACCTCGGGTGCCATCCGCTTTGCCAAGAAAATTGAACCATATGATCCGTTGTGGTTCGAGGAGCCAACGCCACCGGAGAAGCCCGAGGAAATGGCGCTGGTGGCGCGCAGCACCTCGATTCCTGTGGCGACAGGCGAAAGGCTCACGACAAAATATGAATTTGCCCGCGTTCTCGAATGCCGCGCCGCTTCGATTCTGCAGATGGCGCTTGGCCGGGTTGGCGGGTTGATGGAGGCCAAGAAAATCGCCGGCATGGCTGAAGCCTATTATGCGCAAATAGCACCCCATCTTTATGCAGGCCCCGTTGAAGGCACGGCCAATATCCATTTTGCCTGCACGCTGCCCAATTTCCTGATCCTCGAAAGCATCGAGACCTGGAGTGGCTTCCACAGCCAATTGCTCAACAAGCCCATTCGCTGGGAAGAAGGCTATGTCATTCCGCCCAGTGAACCGGGCCTTGGCATCGAACTCAACGAGGCAGTGGCCCTTGCCCATCCCTATACGGGCGACAATCTCCATATCGAAATGAACAGTGAGCCAGTGCGCTGATGAAGATTGGTTATGTTGGACTTGGAAATCTTGGAGGCCATATCGCGGCGAGCCTGCAACGTGCGGGGTTTGAACTTGTTTGCCATGACATCGACCAATCGCTGGCCACCCGGCATCTGGCGGCGGGTGCCATCTGGGCTGACAGTATCGAAGATCTGGCGCGCCAAGCTGATGTGGTTTTCACATGCCTGCCTTCCCCACAGGTGTGCGACAGTGTTCTTGCGCAATTGCTCAAGGGTATGAGACCAGGATCGACTTGGATTGAAAATTCCACGCTGGGACGCGACGAAATTCTGCGACTTGCGGCGCTCGCCACGGCGCAGGGCATCAGGGTTTTGGAGGCACCCGTCACGGGTGGTGTGCATCTCGCGGCACGTGGCGAAATTACCGTGCTGGTGGGCGGCGATGCGAGCCTGTTCGAAGAACACCGAAAAGCCTTGCAGGCCATTGGCAACAAGATGTTCCACATGGGGCCATTGGGATCGGCTGCCGTCATCAAAGTCATCACCAACATGCTGGCCTTCATTCACCTTGTGGCCGATGCGGAAGCCCTGATGCTGGCAAAGCGTGGCGGGCTTGACCTTGCCAAATCCTGGGCCGCCATAGCCGCCAGTTCCGGCACGAGCTTTGTCCATGAAACCGAAGGGCAGCTCATTCTCAACGGCAGCTATGACATCGCCTTCAGCATGGACCTTGCCTTGAAAGACCTTGGATTCGCCATGCAATTTGGCAAGGAATTTGGCGTACCACTTGAACTTGCAAGCCTGACCAATGAGACTTTCATCAAGGGAAGAGCAGCCTATGGCGGAAAGGCTCAGTCAACCCAGATTGCCAAACTGCTCGAGGACGCATTGGCAACAGACCTGCGGGCACCAGGCTTTCCGGCACGGTTGGAATAATTCCCATTTTGTTGCCATGATTGCCGTGTTAGGTTTCGGCTAGCGGGTTTGCCACAGGAGATTCACGGATGAAAAAACTTCTCTCGATTGTTCTCAGCGCTGCCTTGGCCATGTCGATGGCCTTGCCGCTGTCGACGCAAAGCTTTGCGCTTGGCAAGAGATTTTGCGCTGACCGAGCCACCGAATTGGCCAACAGGAAAGCCAACGTGCGCGTTGTCGAGGGTCTCGTGGTGGGCACACTGGCTGGCCTTGCAATTGGTTCCATCGTCGGTGGAAGCAAGCGCAGTGCAACGACGGGTGCCATTATCGGTGGCGTTGGCGGCACGACACTTGGCGGCATTTCCGCCAACAAGAAATGGAAGAAAGAGTATAAAAAACAGTACCTGAAGTGCCGGGCGATGACGGAAGACGATCTTTAGTCACTTCTGTTGGATTGTGAAAAGGCCGGATTGTTCCGGCCTTTTTTGCGTTTGGCGGAACCTTTGTGGCGGCAATGTGTTGCTGCCCTGAACCCATTCTGAACATGGCCTTCAGGCTTTGGCCAGTTCCGGTATGGCAATGAGCAATCCAACTTAACCGGGAGCACTTCAAATGGTCGACTACACAATTTCAGGAAACAACTACAACAATGTCCTCCGTGCGCCAGTGGGATCCTACCATGATTTTGGGATCTATGCCTATGGCGGAAACGACCTCTTGGTTGGTGCCAATGGCGATGACGATCTCTACGGCGGAGACGGGAACGAC
>JANNFZ010000118.1:0-3704 GCA_031380375.1 Hyphomicrobiales bacterium | reverse complement strand
CCAGTGACCGTGCCCCAGCCAGTGACCACGCCATCGCCGGGAATGCGGTGCGCCGCCATGCCAAAATCCGTGCAGCGGTGTTCGACAAACATGTCGAACTCTTCGAATGAGTCGGCATCGAGCAACAACTCGATGCGCTCCTGGGCCGTCAGTTTGCCGCGGGCATGCTGGGCATCGGTCCGCTTCTTGCCGCCACCGGCCCGGGCTTCCGCCCGGCGCTTGTCGAGTGATTCAAGAATTTCCTGCATCGCTGCCACTCCAAACCTTGGAGGTTAAGCAGGTGGTGGCACAGGGGTCAAACCGGCAGAAAACGAAAACTCAGTTTGCTGAAGCGATGGTCTTGTCAATATCGGCAGCGGCAGCCGCGCAGAACCCGGTTGCGTCGGCTTCAACGGCGGCTTGCGTCTCGCTCCACAGGGCATCGAGGTCGCCCTGGGCGAGGCCGCTCTTCTGCTCGATGCGCTGGACGGCATCGCCCAACTGGCTTTCCTTTGCCGAATCGAGACCCAGGTTGCATTTTGCTGCGGCAACGCCCGCCTTATAGGCCGAAACAAGTTCGGCTGGTGCCGATTGGGCGAAAACTGCCCCCGCCGTCAAAAGACTGGCGAAAACGATGGATGCAGCAAGCGTGAGTTTCATTTTGGTCCCCGAAAGTTGATTGCGGTCTTATCGCGGCTGATCGTGACAGAGATAAGGCTGGATTGCGCCTGAATTCAAGCGCCCGAAACAAGGTTAAGAAAATGCGCCAGACCATCGAACTCGGCCTTTCGCACCGCGCGGCGGGCCAGCGCTTCGGCATCGGTTCCCCATTCCGTGAACTGGTAGTCTTCATCCACATGGGCTGCTGACCACGCAGCATCCGGCGCGAGCCTGCCCTGCAACAGCATCAGGGAGACGAGTGCTGAACCTGTCAGAGTGGCGAGACAGTAGAGTGCCGTAAGCCGGAATGGATCGAGTGCTGCGATGATTGTTCGAATGGCGGCAATGGCAGGTTCATCCTGCTGCACATGCACCAAGCCAATGGTCACGCGAAAACGGGCATGCCATTGCGCAGCGGCGCACGCGATAACCGGGTCCCAATGCTGCGCTTGCAACGCGACGAGAACTACTGGTCCCTCGGCGCGGTAGCACACAAGATCCGAACCCGCATAGGACAGCAGTTCTTCGATCACACTGTCGCGCTCGGACACCGCGCGATCAATGGCCGTATTGGCAAATTTCGTGATCGGCATCAGGCCCGGATTGATGACATCACGCTGCGCCTGCCATTCCGATGCAACAGCTTCGGCCAGCGCGCGGTTGGGCAAGCGCAGTGCTGCCTTCATCGGCGTCTTGACCGTCTTCCCGTCCAGCAGAATGCCATTGTCGCCGGAGATCGCAACGTCTTTGTAAAAGCGCTTGGGCAAACGCCGGTCCATCCGGCCTGTCAGCAAGCGGCGCATGCGGGCATCGGCGTCTTCAATCATCATCGCCTTCGAAGCGGTTGGCATCAAATCCAAACAGCGCGAAAGTCGTCAGCATGTGCTCCGGCAAGGGTGCCGTGACATCGACGGTTCCGGCCCGCGGATGCGGAAACACAATGCGACGGGCATGGAGGTGCAGCTTGTTGGGCACACCATCGGGCATGTTCGCATCACCATTGTATTTGTTGTCACCCATGATGGGCGTGCCGATATGGGTGGTGTGGGCGCGCAATTGATGCTGCCGCCCGGTCAGCGGCCGAAGTGACACCCAGGCAGCGACCTTGGCCTTGTCGAGCACGGCATATTGCGTAACGGCGCGCTGCTCATCTTCCTCTTCGCCATCCTTGGAGGGCCGCATGCGATCGCCCTCCTCGGCGCGGGCTTTGATCAGTGCGACGTCAATTTTTCCCTGCAAGGGCTTGGGGACTCCTTTGACCACGGCCCAATAGGTTTTCTTCACAACGCGCGTGGCAAAGAGTTTTCCGAGTGCCGAAGCAACGGCCCGACGCTTGGCGACCACGATGACGCCTGACGTGTCCCGATCCAACCGATGCACCAGAAGCGGACGTTCGCCAAGGTCCACGCCAAGCCCCATCAACAGGCCATCGAGATGCTGAAAGGTCTTGCTGCCGCCCTGCACGGCAAAACCCGATGGCTTGTTGAGGACGTAAATATCCTTGTCCTCATGGATGACCATGGAATCGAAAAACCGCCGTTCCTCACGCGTCAAAGGTTTAACATCGGCTTTCGGTGCGTCGGCGGGGCGCGTGTCAAAGGCCAGAGGTGGCACGCGGATTTCCTGGCCCTGTTGAAGCCGTGTGTTGGTTTTCACGCGCCCTGCCCCGACGCGGACCTGGCCGGTGCGTGTCAGCTTGTTGAGATAGGCAAACGTCACTTGCGGAAAATGCACTTTGAACCAGCGGTCAAGCCGCATGCCTTCTTCGTCGGCGGAGACGACATGGCGCTTCACTTCGGCCATCACGCCGCGATCCAGAATCCAACGAACACTGCTGCGATGGAAAGAAGCACTGTCACCAGAACATACGCTGCGGCTATTCCATTTCCCCCGCCCTGCACGAGCCTCAGCACATCAAGCGAGAAGGCCGAAAATGTCGTGAAGCCGCCGAGCACCCCCGTCGCAATGAAGAGTCGCAGGTTTTCCGGATCAGGCACTTTCCGCATGATCGTCGCCGCAACAATGCCGATCAGCAGGCTGCCCAGCACATTGACAGTGAAGGTCGCCCAGGGAAGCCCGCGTGCCACAACGCGGTCAGCAGCCAGGTTGACACCATAGCGCCCGACCGACCCGAGCGCCCCGCCAAGCGCCACCCACAATACGGCCGACATCACAGCCAGCCCTTGCGCCGGAAATACAGGAACGGCAGCACCGCCGACAGGAACATGATGCCAAGCGCCATGGGATAGCCCCATGTCCAATGCAGTTCCGGCATGAACTGAAAATTCATGCCATAGATTGATGCCACAAGCGTTGGCGGCAGAAAGGCCACGGCCGCCACTGAGAAGATTTTGATGATGCCGTTCTGCGCGATGGAAATCATGCCGAGTACTGCATCAAGCAGGAAGCTGATTTTTCCAGACAGGAAGCTCGCGTGGTCGGCGAGTGATTGGATATCGCGTTGGACGATTTTCACACGGGCGCGGTTTTCCCGTATTTCCCGGGTCTGTTTCAACTGGTCCAGCAACACTGTCATGAAGGCTACCGTGCGCCCGATGGACACAAGGCTTTCCCGCATTTTCGAGTTGAAGTCCCCCTCCTCGCCAACCTTGCTCAGGAGTTCCTCAAGGTTCTTGGGGCGGCGGCGGCGCTTGTCCTTGCCACGGCGTTTCTGCACAAATGAAGTGTCGAAAACCTTCTTCGATGTTTCATCGACGATGGCCCCGACCCGCTCCAGATGGTCGGCGGCCCTGTCCACCACGGCCTCAATGAGGCTGATGAAAATGCCCCAACCCGTCATGGCGGTGGACTGGGGTTTCATCGCCTGGCGAATATAGACGGGGAAGGCCTGCGGGTGATGATAGCGAATGGTGATGAGCTGGTTGCCCTTGATGATGAATGTGACAGGGCTTGATTCCGGGCTGTCGTCCTCGCCGCGGCGAATGAGGTTGGCCGTCATGAATGCGGCCCCATCTTCCTGGTAAAGGCGGCTTGAGGCCTCGATCTCGGCCAATTCGCCCCGCGTTGGAATATCGATGCCCAATGCGTCCTCGACAGCCTTTTCC
>JANNFZ010000110.1:0-7501 GCA_031380375.1 Hyphomicrobiales bacterium | reverse complement strand
GGCTCGCGGCGCCGCGCCCGGTCATTCCAGTTGGTGCCGGGATCATCGTCTTCATGGTCCATGGAGGAGAGGGCTTGTGCCCACGCTGATTTTGTTTGGTGGATCGTGGCTTCACGGTCCTTGCGGCCAGCATCACCTGCCGTCTTGGCAAGCTGTGCGAGAATTTGCTCCGCCACATTCTTCGCATCGCCCTGAATGCCGACGGCTACCTTTTTGGTGAGGCCGATGCGGTCGGCGTTGATGTCAACCTGGATGATGGTGGCGGATTTTGGCCAGTAGTCAACACCGTAGCCCGGCAATGTCGAGAACGGATTGAGCCTCGTGCCAAGCGCCAGCACGACGTCAGCCTGCTTGATCAGTTCCATGGCGGCCTTCGAGCCATTGTAGCCAAGCGGCCCCGCAAATAGCGCATGCGTGCCGGGAAAAGCGTCGTTGTGCTGATAGCCGCAGCATACCGGCGCCGACAGGCGTTCGGCCAGTTTTTGTGATGCCGCAATGCCACCTGCCAAAATGACACCGGCGCCATTGAGAATGACCGGGAATTTTGCCTTGGACAAAAGTGCAGCTGCTTCGGCAATGGCTTCGGCACCACCTGAGGGCCGCTCGAACTTCACCATCTGCGGCAGGTCGATGTCGATGACTTGCGTGAAGTAGTCGCGGGGCACGTTGATCTGTGCCGGCGCCATGCCGCGCCAGGCCCGCATGATCACTCGGTTCAGCACTTCCGCCATGCGCGAAGGATCGCGCACTTCTTCCTGGTAGCACACCATGTCGGCGAACAGTTTCATCTGTTCGATTTCCTGGAAGCCGCCTTGGCCAATGGTCTTGTTGGCGGCTTGCGGTGTCACCAGCAGCAGCGGCGTGTGGTTCCAGTAGGCGGTTTTGACAGGTGTCACGAAATTTGTGATGCCCGGCCCGTTTTGCGCCACCATCATCGACATCTTGCCGGACGCGCGGGTGAAACCGTCGGCCATCATGCCGGCATTGCATTCATGGGCACAATCCCAGAACCTGATGCCGGCCTTTGGGAAGAGGTCCGAAATAGGCATCATGGCCGAACCGATGATGCCAAAGGCATGTTCAATGCCATGCATTTGCAGAACTTTGACAAAGGCCTCTTCGGTGGTCATTTTCATGGCGGACTCCTGTGCTTTAGGGGCTCATAGGACGGGCCTTGGACCCACGCTAGGTCCAGATTGGCGAAAACACCGAAACAGCCAGTGACACCGCACTTGGACAGCGGCCCACCAAGTCGCTATAGCGACGCAAACGTCTCGGTAGCTCAGCAGGATAGAGCACAGGTTTCCTAAACCTGGGGTCAGGGGTTCGAATCCCTTCCGGGACGCCAAATTCAACGTGTACAGTCCCGACGCAGGACTGCACCTCGACACAAGGACAGTATCCGTGGCATTTCCTCCGAACTACCGGCAGGAGCGCAGCAACCGCGACCGCTCCAAGCAACGCAAAGCCGAAGAAAAACTGAACAAGCGCATGGAAAAATCGTCCCAGCGCAAAACCACTGATCAACCTGACGCACCAGAGGCACCTGCTGCAACAGACAGCCCGATTTCCAAGGACGATTGACCATGGCCAAGAAAAAAAATCCGAAGATTGAAGACAATTTTGTCTTCTTTGATGTGATCTATGACGACGGCACGCGGAGTTCGCGCCGCAAGATCAATGCCGCAGGCCTGCCGAAAGATGAAATAGAGGCCTTTGCCCTGACCGAGATCATGACCCAGGACCGGAAGATTGCAGAAGTGTCAGGCAAGAACCGCGGTGGTGTCAAGACGCTGGTCAAATCGGCAGCATAGAAACTATTCCCCCACGAAACAGCGGGTGAGTTCACTGTCAGGATCGATGAGATCGTCGATCACATCAAAATGATGCTTCGCCTTGGCGTGATGGCAAGACATTTCAGCGCCAAGTCCGTGCCAGATATTGGCCAGAAGATCATTCTGCCGGATGAATTCCGGGCGCTCGTCGGCACCGACCCAACACATGACGCGGGTGCCGTCGCGTGGCCTTCGCAGAGCCGGGCTTTCATTGCGGGCCTCGAGTTCCGTGAGCTTCAATGTCGCATTCATGGCCGTGCGCAGCAGTGGCCGCAGGTCATGGACACCGCTGATTGATGTGACGTTGGTGATGCGATCAACAACTTCACTCGATAGTTGGCTGGGTTCGCAGATCATCCGTGTGACAAGATGGCCGCCTGCCGAATGGCCCGCCAGATGGATCGACCCTTCGACTTGGCGGGCAATGGTTGCAATCGCCTTGGCGACCTCTGCGGTGATGCCGCCGATGGTGATGTCCGGTGTCAGTGTATAGCCGGGAAGTGCCACGGCAAAGCCCCGCTCCAGTGCACCGCCCGCGAGATGCGACCAGTCTGACTTGGCAAAGCGCATCCAGTAGCCACCGTGTACAAATATGGCGAGGCCCTTGGGTTTTCCGGCTGGTTGAAAAAGATCAAAACACTGCCGTTGGCCGCTGCCAAAGGGTTGGTCGAAGGCCGCCGTCACACCTGCCGGCAGGGCGGCGCGAAATGCTTTTGCCAGCCCTGCCCATTTGGCCGGGTACTCGGCGCCTCCTGGAATATAGGCGCCATTGCTATAGGCATCGTCGAAATCAGTGATCATGGGAGTGCAGGTCCTGTGGAAGCGCGGACCACAAGATCAACCGGCCAGACCTCTTCTGGCAAGGGGGCATCGGGCGCTCGCAAGTGTTCGATCAACAATTCGACAATGCGCCGTCCCGCCGCCCCGATCGACGATTGCGTGGCTGTGAGCGGGGTTGCAAAACTCTCGGCGTGCATGTCCTGCAACCGGTCGTCATGGGCAATCAGGGATATGTCATGACCCAGCCGCAAGCCCCGTTCGGCAAGAACGGATTGCACGCCATTGGCCTGCGACAGCGATGAGCACAGGATTGCGCTGGGCCGAAAAGCCGGTGCAAGGTCAAGGAGGCGGAGGGCCTCGTCGCGGCCATGCTTTTCGATCATCAGGCCGCCCGCCACCAGGTGATCCTGTGCGGCGAGGCCTTTCTCGGCCAGGGCGCGGCGGAAACCCTGTTCACGGGCATTGGCAAAATAGTAGCGGGCCTCGCCGTTGAGAAGTGCAATGCGCCGGTGGCCGAGATCGGTGAGAAGCTTGGCAGCCTTGTAGAAGGCACCTTCATTGTCGATGTCAAGATAGCCATAGGCCGATGTGGCGCGGCTGCGGCCGTGCAGGATGAACGGCATCTTCAGTGTACGGAGCAAATCAATGCGGGGGTCCTCGATCAGCGGGCTTGAAAGGATCATGCCGTCAACGCGCGCCGAGCGCAGCGCCCGGCGATAGACGGCCTCTTCGGTTTGTGCGCCCCGCGCCATGGCCAATGTCACATCATAGCCAAGTTCGGCGGCCCGCTCGACGCAACCGCCGAGGAATTCCGTGAACAACAAATCGCCCAGCATGTTGCGCTCGCGGGGGAACACCACGCCAAGCGTGCCCGATTGTCCGGTCGCCAGCCGCCGGGCAGCAGCTGATGGGCGATAGCCGTGAAGTTCAGCCGCCGCCCGGGCTTTGGCCCGCGTTTCTTCCGATACTTCCGGAAAACCGTTCAAAGCCCGGCTTACGGTTGTTTGGGACAGGCCCAGCAGTTTGGAAAGCTCACGCAGATTCATGGGCTTGGAAGCTGGCAGAAATCCAAAGCGCTTTCAATATCCGAGTTCGCCTTTTCTGATTTGATTGTGCAGGTGCAACAATTCTGCGGCAGCGCAACATCGATTCTTTCAATGAAATGCCGCCGTTCTGATGGAACCGCTTGACTCCTGAAAAACCCCAGACTACGAGAAATTATCCAAAGCGCTTTGGAAGAGTTGCAAACCACTGGAGCGCCATGGACCATACTGTTTCGTTCGTTCAATCTTGGGAGGATACCCGATGAAACTGCGTCTTGCGCTTTCTGTCGCAACATTTGCGCTCGCCTTGGCCGTGCCGGCCCTGGCCGCTGATCTCAAATACAAACCCGGTGAAGGCCCCTTCACCTGGAGCAACTTTGACGACCTGAAGAAGGTTGATCTCAAGGGCGAAACCCTGACGATTTTCGGACCTTGGCGTGGCGAAGATGATACCCACTTCCAGGTGATCCTCGAATACTTCCGTCAGGCCACTGGCGCTGATGTGAAGTTTGCATCATCGGAAAACTATGAGCAGCAAGTGGTGATCGACACGCAAGCTGGTTCGCCCTCCAACATCACCGTCCTGCCGCAACCCGGCCTGATCGCTGACCTTGCCGGCAAGGGCCTCATGTCGCCGCTCACCGATGCCGACAAAGCCTGGATGGTCGAGAACTATGGTGCCGGCCAGTCATGGGTCGACATCGGCACCTCCAAGGACAAGGACGGCAAGCCGCAGTTCTTTGGCTTCTCCTACAAGACTGACGTGAAGAGCCTCGTCTGGTATGTTCCGGAAAACTTCGCCGACGCTGGCTACAAGGTGCCAACCACCATGGAAGAGTTGATCGCTCTCTCCGACCAGATCGTCAAGGACGGCGGCAAGCCCTGGTGCATTGGTCTGGGTTCGGGCGGTGCCACGGGTTGGCCTGCCACCGACTGGATGGAAGACATCATGCTGCGCACCCAGAAGCCCGAAGTCTATGACGGCTGGGTCAACAACACGGTTAAATTCAACGATCCGGCCGTGATCAACGCCATGGAAATCTTTGGCTCCTTCGCCAAGAATGATGCCTATGTCGATGGCGGTGCGGCAGGCGTTGCCTCAACCGATTTCCGCGACAGCCCCAAGGGCCTCTTCTCCTCGCCTCCCAAGTGCTACATGCACCATCAGGCGTCTTTCATTCCCTCCTTCTTCCCCGAGGGCACGAAAGTCGGAACCGATGCGGACTTTTTCTACATGCCAACCTATGCCGCCATGGCTGACCTCGGAAAGCCTGTGCTGGGTGCCGGCACGCTGTTCACCATCACCAAGGACTCAAAAGCCGCGCGCGCCTTCATCGATTATCTGAAGATGCCGCTGTCCCATGAGCTGTGGATGCAGGACGGTGGCTTCCTGACGCCGCTCAAGACGGCAAATCCGGCAGCCTATGCCAGCGACGCCGCCCGCAAGCAGGGTGACATCATGGCAACGGCAACAACCTTCCGCTTCGACGGCTCGGATCTGATGCCCGGCAAAATTGGTGCCGGTGCTTTCTGGACCGGCATGGTTGACTTCGTCGGTGGCAAGTCCGCCGCTGACACGGGCGCTGCCATCCAAAAGGCCTGGGACGAAATCAAGTAACCAGACAAGCCCCCGCGGCCAGCACGGACGCAGGGGTATTTTTCCACTTTCCTCCCGAAAGACAGGCGACGGGTGCTGCACGGGTGCAGCGCCTGCCGCTTGTCCAAAACCAAAACGGCCGCAAAGGCTGGCACAAAAATCGGGAGGCTGACCATGTTATTGCAAATGCTGTATGCAATACTCTCCATCATTCTCGGCGTTGGCGGATGCATGGGCTATTTCTATGGCTCGAACCTGCTGCTTGACTGGTTGCTTCCTGCCAATGCCAGCAATGACGCCAATGCTGTGCGCAACCTGAAGCTCCAGTCTTCCATCAGGCCCTGGCTGTTCCTCGGTCCAGCCCTCATTCTTTTGACACTCTATCTTGTTTATCCCGTCATCCAGACGATCTGGCTCGCTTTCCATGACAAGGCCGGCGATGAATTTGTAGGGCTCAACAATTTCGCCTGGGCCGCCAAGGACAGCCAGTTCCGGCAATCGATTTTCAACAATTTCCTCTGGCTCCTCGTGGTGCCTGCGGCCTGCACGTTTTTCGGCCTCGTCATTGCCGTTCTCACTGACAAAATCTGGTGGGGGCAATTGGCCAAGAGCCTGATCTTCCTGCCGCTTGCCATTTCCTTTGTCGGTGCCTCGGTCATATGGAAATTCGTCTATGACTATCGTGGCGAGGGCCAGGAGCAGATCGGCCTCCTCAATGCCATCGTCGGATGGTTCGGCATTTCACCCCAGGTTTGGATCGCCACACCCTTCTGGAACAATTTCTTCCTGATGGTGATTTTGATCTGGATACAGACAGGCTTTGCCACGGTCATTCTGGGGGCGGCACTGCGCGGTGTTCCCGAAGACACAATCGAAGCCGCCGTGATCGACGGGGCCGGGCCCTTCAAGATTTTCTGGCGCATCATGGTGCCGCAGATCATGACCACCATCGTTGTCGTGTGGACCACCATCACCGTGCTGGTGCTCAAGGTTTTCGATATCGTTCTGACCATGACCAATGGCCAGTGGGACACGCAAGTGCTCGCCAATCTCATGTTCGACTGGATGTTCCGCGGCGGCGGTGATTTCGGACGCGGTGCCGCAATCGCCATCGTCATCATGCTCGCCGTGTTGCCGATCATGATCTGGAATATCCGCCAGGCCAATGCCGAGCAAAAGGGAGGGCACTGACATGTTTGCGAATATGCGCCTCGAGCCATCCCGCTTTGCTTTGCACCTCGCGGTTCTGATCATTGTTGCCCTGTGGACCCTGCCGACGGCGGGCCTGCTGATCTCGTCCTTGCGCGACAAGAACCTGATCGCCACTTCCGGCTGGTGGACAGCCGTCACCACGACCGAGCGCAGTGCAACGGGCCGCATGGCCGAACCGTCAAAGCAGGTCGAGAAGGACGGCAAATTCGAAATCACCGGCAATCTTTTCGAAGGTGCTGAAGTGCCAGGCGTCATCACCGCCTTTGGTGCCCGCGTGCAGAAGCCTGATGAGTACGCCGCAGGCACGACAGCAGTGCTTGATGGCGGCTTGACGCTGACCGTCAATGCTGACGGCTCCTATTCTTACGCATCTGCCACGAAGTTTGAAGGCGACCGGGGGCAACGGGTCTTCTACATCACTTCGGTGCCGCCAAAATTCACCACGGAGAACTACAACACCGTGCTGTTTTCGGAAGGCATCGGACGGGCATTTGTAAACTCGCTGACGGTCACAATTCCTGCCACCATCATTCCGATCCTCATTGCGGCCTTTGCCGCCTATGCACTGGCCTGGATGAAACTGCCGGGCCGTGGCTTCATCATTGCGGTCATTGTCGGCCTGCTCGTCGTGCCGCTGCAAATGTCACTGATCCCGCTTTTGAAACTCTACAACGCCACGGGGTTTCTCTCCAAAACCTATCTTGGCATCTGGCTGGCCCATACAGCTTTCGGCCTGCCCTTTGCCATATACCTGTTGCGCAGCTATATCGCGGGCTTGCCCAAGGATCTGATTGAATCGGCGCAAGTTGACGGTGCCAATGACTTCAAGATTTTCCTGCGCATCATCCTGCCCCTTACATTCCCGGCGCTGGCGTCCTTTGCCATCTTCCAGTTCCTCTGGGTGTGGAATGACTTGTTGGTGGCAATCGTCTTCCTGGGTTCCGGCGAAGACCAACTGGTGCTCACCGGCCGTCTCAACGCCCTTTTGGGTTCGCGTGGCGGCAATTGGGAAATCCTGACGGCATCGGCCTTCA
>JANNFZ010000106.1:0-1594 GCA_031380375.1 Hyphomicrobiales bacterium | reverse complement strand
GCCGTCCTGGTCGGGTTCGGTCATGCGCACACCAAAGGCCTCTTCAACGCGCTCGATTGGGGTGTCCCCGCTGACCCGATAGGTTCGGTCGGCCAGACCAAAAATGCTGCCATCATCTTCGGCGATATCGAACTCGTCTTCAATCTCGCCCACGATCTGCTCGAGCACGTCTTCAATCGTTATCAAACCGGCCACGCGCCCAAACTCGTCGATGACGATTGCCAGATGGTTGCGATTCCCCCGAAAATCCCGCAGCAAGTCGTTCAGGTCCTTGCTTTCCGGGACAAACACGGCGGGGCGCAACAAGGCGCGGATGCTGAACTCCGGCGCACGTTGCAGCTTGAGCAAGTCCTTGGCCATCAGGATGCCAATGATGTTCTCGCGCTCGCCTTCGTAGACGGGAAATCGGGAGTGGGCGGTATCGATGACGACCTGCAGCAGTTCATCGGGGCTGGCATCGATATCAACAAGGTCCATTCGCGTTGCCGGAACCATGGCGTCCCCGGCGGACATGTCTGCCATGCGTATCACACCCTCCAGCATGGCACGTGATTCGGTGCCGATGACGTTGTTGTCCTCAGCCTCGGCCAGGGTTTCAATCAGTTCAGCTCGGGAATCAGGTCCCGGGTGGAGGAACTCGGTAAGTCGCTGGAGAAAACTGCGCTTGTCGTCCTTGTCGGCAAGGCGCGCGGGACGAGAATCAGACACGTAGGGAGGGGGCGGAACACACCTTTGTTGGCAGACCCCAAGGATAGCGGAATGTTGCGTCGGTCGGCAAGGCGTTCAGGGGCGCACTATTGCTTGGGCTGGGCATCCGGCGACGGGGCACCAGGTTCGCGTTCACTGTCAAGCCGCATGGCCCCGAGCATGCGGGAAAACTGCCTGGCTTGCCGCTTCATGCGGTAGTCGGCCTGCGCAAGTTGCTCCTGCACGATTTCGCTGACTTGGGAGTCCAGATTTGCCGGTGGCAGACGCAGGAATGCATCTGTCTCCGAGCCATCGCGGTGCGCTACCGCACCAGCCTTTCGGGCGATTGCCAGCATCGCGGCGTTTTCACTCAGCGCGTGAATGTACATCTGGGCTACGCCGTCATTGCGTGCATGCATGGCCGCGCGCTCGAAAAGCCGGGTGCCATAGCCGCGCCCGCGGGCGTGGGTGGCCACCGAGACACCAAACTCCGCCGCGTTGACGGCGGCACCGATTGCGGGATATGCCAAATGAGCCAGGGCCAGCAGCCGAAGCTTGCGACTGAAGATTCCGAATATTTCGTCACGGGCGAAATCGAGTCCACCGACATACGCCGCGATGTGCTCATCGGTAGCCGCATGACCAAATCGCAAATAGCGATCGGAATTGCCCAAATCCAGCAGGTGACGGAGGATGTGCGGCCGGTCGCTTTCCCCGAGAGTCCGGATGGGCACCATGAGCACTCTGCACAGGCTCTGATTTTCCTGGCTTGACTTGCCGCGGGGAGGGCCGGCGCCTTTGGCAACCGGCGCCGATGGCACTGCCGAGAAGAGTTCAGAATTGATCATGTCTTCAATATAAGGGTTTTCCCTGATTTTTCCTAGGCATTCTTCGGTGTGTGCCTTGC
>JANNFZ010000101.1:0-27701 GCA_031380375.1 Hyphomicrobiales bacterium | reverse complement strand
CGCCACATTCCATGCGCCGCATGTGTTGATCCTCGACGAACCAACAAACCACCTCGACATGGATTCGCGCGAAAGCCTGATCATGGCGATCAACGACTATGAGGGTGCTGTCATCCTCATCGCCCATGACCGTCACATCATCGAAACCTGCGCCGACCAATTGTGGCTCGTCGACCAGGGCGGTGTGCATGCCTTTGCGGGCGACATGGATGAATATGCCGAATTTGTGCTGTCGAAACGCCGGCGTGGATCAGTGCCTGAGCCTGTGGCAGCGCCGCCCGAGAAGAAACAGCCAAAGCCGGTGCCCCGCGGGCCGAACCGCCAAGTACTTGATGTTGAAGCGCAAATTGCCCGGTTGCAAGACAAGATGCGGGTCTTGGACGGGGCCCTCGGCGATCCTTCCATCTATACCGAAGAACCCAGGAAGGCCGCCGATTTTGCGAAGTTGCGCACAAGGCTGGCGGGCGATCTTGAGGGCCTCGAATTGCGCTGGCTCGCGCTGCACGATGAAACCGAAAATGCCTGAAGCCCTGGAACTCACGGGCACATGGTTTGGCTTTGTGGCGGTGGCACTCTTTGTTGCCGCCTATATTCTGGTAATCCTCGAAGAGAAACTCGCACTCCGAAAATCAAAGCCTGTGCTGCTTGCCGCCGGACTGATCTGGGTGCTCATCGGCTTTGCCTATGCCCTTGCCGGAAAATCCGAGGTGGCGGAAGTCGCAGCCCAGCACATCCTCTTTGAATACGGCGAGTTGTTCCTGTTCCTGCTGGTGGCCATCACCTATGTGAACACGCTGGAAGAACGCCACGTCTTTGCGGTGCTCAAGGCAAGGCTGACGGACCGCAGCCTGACCTATCGTCAACTTTTCTGGCTGACCGGTGTTCTGGCCTTTTTGCTCTCGGGCCTGCTTGATAACCTGACCACGGCACTGATTATCGGGGCTGTCATCCTGTCGGTCGGTGCGGGCTCGCCGCGTTTCATCGCCATTGCCTGCGTGAGCACCGTCGTTGCCGCCAATGCAGGCGGTGCATTCTCGCCCTTTGGCGACATCACGACGCTCATGGTTTGGCAGAAGAACAAGCTGCAATTCTCTGAATTCTTTGTACTTTTTCTACCGTCCCTGGTGAACTGGCTGGTCCCGGCGGCTCTCATGCATTTCGCCATTCCGAAGACCGCACCTGAACCGGTTGTCGACCGCGCGCGCATGAAACCGGGGGCCCGGGGCGTCATGGTTCTGTTCGCGGCGACCATCGCCACGGCGGTGGGCTTCCGCAATTTCCTCGGGCTGCAACCGGCATTAGGCATGATGTTGGGCTTGGGTTACCTGCAAGTCTGGTCTTATTTCCTGCAGAAAAAAGGCCGCCGCAAAAACGACGACGACATGGTGCTCAATTCCTTTGCCGAAATCCAGCGCGTGGAATGGGACACCATGTTGTTTTTCTTCGGCATCATTTTTGCCGTGGGCGGCTTGGGCGTCATGGGTTACCTGACGCTGGCCAATGAATTTCTCTACAGCAGTTGGGGGGCCACAATTGCCCATGTTGCCATCGGCATTCTCTCGGCCATCGTCGACAATATCCCTTTGATGTTTGCCGTCCTCACCATGAACCCGGCCCTTTCCGACGGGCAATGGCTGCTGGTGACGTTGACAACCGGGGTTGGTGGTTCGCTTCTTTCCATTGGCTCGGCGGCGGGCGTGGCACTCATGGGACTGGCGCACGGCAAATACACATTCTCCAGCCACTTGCGCTGGACCTGGGCGGTGGCCCTTGGCTATGCTGCGGCAATCGCCCTGCACCTGGTGCTCAATGCAGCCAGGTTCTGAGCGGCAATCGGGCATTCAGGCCTTCATCAACCACGAAGCCACGGGTGGGCTTGTGCTGGCGCTCGCTGCGGCCCTTGCCATTGTCCTGGTGAACTTCGGGTTTGAACATGCCTATGAAGGTTTTCTCGAACAGACGGTGACGTTCGGCGTCGGTGCCGCAACGCTGCAAAAGACCCTTCATCACTTCATCAACGACGGTCTCATGGCCGTGTTCTTTTTTCTGGTGGGCCTCGAAATCAAACGCGAGGCGCTGGAAGGCAATCTGTCTTCGCCGTCGCAAATCATATTGCCAGCTGTTGCGGCGATCGGCGGCATCCTCGTGCCGTCGGGCATTTATGCGTGGATCAACTGGGGAAATGCCGAAACGATTTCGGGCTGGGCCATTCCTTCTGCCACCGACATTGCCTTTGCACTGGGAGCGCTGGCGCTGGCGGGAACGCGGGCACCACTTTCGCTGAAAGTCTTTTTGCTGACGCTCGCCACCTTTGATGATCTCGCGGCCATCATCATCATTGCCGTGTTCTATTCAAGCCAACTCTCGACGCTTGCTCTGGCGGGTGCCGGGGCCTGCATCGCGGTCTTGTTCTTCTTGAACCGTATAGGCGTCACGCGCATTGCCGTTTACATCCTGCTCGGGCTTTTGATGTGGATATTCGTCCTCAAATCCGGCGTGCACGCCACCTTGGCGGGCGTGGCACTGGGCCTTCTCATTCCCCTGCGGCGCGCCGACGGCTCCTCGCCGCTCCATGAGCTTGAGGATGGCCTGCACACTTACGTGAAATTTCTCATTCTGCCGCTCTTTGCCTTTGCCAATGCCGGATTGCCGCTCGACGGATTTTCACTGGCCAATGTCACAGGTCCGGTGCCGCTGGGCGTGATTCTCGGTCTGGTCATCGGCAAGCCTCTGGGCATCATGCTGGCGACGGTGTTGGTGGTTTCAACGGGTCTTGCAGGCCTGCCCAAGGGTGCGACATGGTTGCAAGTGTTCGGTGTCTCATGCCTTGCCGGGATCGGCTTCACCATGAGCCTGTTCATCGGCTCGCTCGCTTTTACCGAAGCAGCACTTGAAGAACAGGTCCGCGTCGGGGTGATTGCCGGTTCACTTTTGTCAATTGCTGCGGGGCTCGCAATCCTGCTGCCACGCTGGAGCAAATCGGCCTAATCCTGTGCCGCCTGGTCTTCCCAACGGCTGGCCTCGTTCTGCCGCCAGTATTTGACCACATGGCCTTCGGCCTTGAAGCGCTTCCACGTGGCCCGGGCCGTCGTCGCATCTTCATCCGCCCCCTCAAAAAGAATGCTGGCCCGGGAAACACCATGGAGCGTCTCGGGCATCAGGCCTTCGCAATAGAAGCGATAGTCGGCGGCATTTGCCGCAGCTTCCTGAATGGTCAAAAGCAGCGGCTGCCGCTCCGGTGCCGGATCGCCGTCAATCCCGTGCACCACAAAGCCTGTATCCTCAATCGACCACAGTTTCTGGGATAGCGCATTGGCCGTCGCGGCGTTCCTGAGATGCGCGCAAACCCGCTCGCCGCGCGCCCGCAAGCCAACAAGGATTTTAACCAGAACGGAATCGAGTGGCTCGCGCTCAAGATGATAGAACCAGACTTCAGCCATTATTTTTCGTAGTGACTGGCCACGAGGTGATTGAGCAGACGAACGCCCCAGCCTGAAGCCCAACCCTGGCTCAACGGCGACTTGTTCGAATCCATGGCGGTGCCCGCCACATCCAAGTGGGCCCAAGGCACGTTGTTGACAAAGCGCTGGAGGAA
The DNA here is from genome assembly GCA_031380375.1 of Hyphomicrobiales bacterium. Taxonomy (GTDB): domain Bacteria; phylum Pseudomonadota; class Alphaproteobacteria; order Rhizobiales; family Aestuariivirgaceae; genus Aestuariivirga. The sequence goes on along the minus strand of JANNFZ010000101.1, from coordinate 24,106 downwards.
TTGCGCCGCCGTGATCGAGCCGGCAAAGCGCCCTCCGATATTCTGCATGTCGGCAACCGTATGGTCGATCAACTTGTCATATTCAGGGGTCAGCGGCATGCGCCAGACCTTCTCGCCGGTGGCGAGGCCTGCCGCCGCAAGTCGCACCGACAATTCGTCATTGTTGGAGAAAAGCCCCGCATGTTCCTTGCCCAGCGCCACGAGAATGGCGCCCGTCAGTGTTGCCAGATTGACCATGAATTTCGGCTTGAAACGGCTCTGCACATACCAAAGCACGTCAGCCAGAACGAGCCGTCCTTCGGCATCGGTGTTGAGCACGGCAATGGTTTGGCCCGACATGGATTTCACAATGTCGCCAGGCCGCTGGGCCTTGCCGTCAATGGCATTCTCGACAATGCCGATGGCTCCCACAACGTTGCACCTGGCCTTGCGCCGGGCCAGCGCCAGCATCAAGCCGACGACGCAAGCCGCACCCGCCATGTCGCCCTTCATGTCTTCCATGCCGCCCGCCGGCTTGATGGAAACGCCACCCGTGTCAAAGGTCACGCCCTTGCCGACGAAGGCCAAAGGCGCATCGCCTTTCTTGCCGCCGTTCCAGCGCATGACTACAAGCCGCGCCTCATGCGGCGAGCCTTGGGCGACACCGAGAAGTGCGCCCATGCCGAGTTTTTTCATGTGCGCCGGGGTCAGGATTTCAACCTGTACACCCGCCTTGCTGAGGGCCCTGGTGCGGTTGGCTAATTCTTCCGGGAACAACACATTGGCCGGTTCGTTGACGAGATCGCGGGCGAGATGATTGCCTTCGCGGATCGCTTCGTATGTCTGGAAGGATTTCTTTGCCTTGGCCGACTCAGCGGTCTGGAAGGAAAGTTCCGCCAAGCCGTTCGCGCCCTCAGGCTTCTTCGATTTGTAACTGTCAAAGCGATAGCTGCGCAGTGCGGCACCCGACGCCATAAGGGCGGCAGTCTCGCCGCCGCTGATTCCTTTGAGTCCTTCAAGCGCCGACACGCTCGCGGCTTTGGCTTTCAAACCTTGCAGTGTTCCGGCAACGGCACCGCCCAGCAGTTCGATTTCGCGGGCGGTCAGGGCGTCGGCCTTGCCGAGACCCATAAGCACCACCCGGACAAGCCCCGCACCCGGTGCCACGATATCCAGCGATTGATCCTTTTTGCCTTCGAAACCGGAGGCTTTGACGGCCCTGGCCAATTGCCCCTTGCACGCCTTGTCAAGGGCGGCAGCAGCTTTGCCCAGTTTCGCCCCTTCCGTTGCAAAGGCAACGACCGTGCCGGATTTGGGGAGCGATTCGCCTGCGAAGCTGATTTTCATGTGATTCCTCGATTGCCTGGTGGCTTCCTTAGACGGAACCTCACGAAGCGACAATTGCAAGCCGCGCAACCCTTCCTTAACCACGCTTGTCAAGTCCCAACCGATCATCCACAACAGGCCACAAAGCCATGGAAATACGGGCTTTGCGGGATGGGCGAGATACGGTAATAATTTGCAATGTTGCGTGATGGGTAGGGATTGGGAATTGCGGGGAACGAGGACACATCAGGACGGCCTGATGGTCCAGCGGGGTTTCATGCTCCGTTGGCTCAGCCTTGGCGTCTGTGCCCTTGCATTGGTGGCAACCGCCACAAGCCCCGCCTTTGCCCTCAAGGAAAAGCCCTTCACCTCTCCGGTGCTGAATGAACCGGCCAACGGAACCCCGGCTGATTTCAGCGCTGCCCGCGTCACCTATGATCCAAATTCGAAGCTGGCTGTTGCAAGTGGTGCGGTGCGTATCACCTATGGGCCCTATGTGCTCAATGCCACACGCGTCACCTACAATCAGCAAACAGGCGTCTTCGAGGCCAATGGCTCGGTCGAGTTGCGCGAACCCAACGGCAATGTGATGCTGGCCGAGTCTTTGGCGCTTCGCGACAAATTCAAGCAAGGCTTTGCCCGCCATCTCACGGCACTCCTCACCAATGACGGCACTATCACTGCGCAATATGCGGTGCGCCAGGCAGACGGCATCACAATTTTCGAGGACGCCCACTACACTGCCTGCCGGGGTTGCGAGACCCGGAACGGCGATCCGCTTTGGGAACTGGTTTCCGACGAAACCACCCACGACCAGAATGAGCACATGCTTTATCACGTCAACCCGCGCCTCAGGATTGGCGGACACACGGTGATCGGCCTTCCCTATTACGCCCATCCGGACCCCAGCGTGAAGCGCAAAACCGGCTGGCTTCCGCCCGAATTCAAGACCAGCGACGCCATGGGGTTTGGTGTGACGGTGCCCTATTTCTGGGCCGGTGCACCAAACTATGACCTCACAATCCGCCCCACGGTGACCACAAAGCAAGGCCCGCTTGCTGACGTGGAATGGCGCCACCGCTTGCAGAATGGCATCTATAAAATCCGGGCCATGGGCCTCTATGAATTGCAGCCGGAAGAATCAAAACCCGACAACCGCTTCCGTGGTGCCGTGCAGACCTCCGGCAACTTCAAGCTTGGCAACGATGACGTGTGGTCCCTTGGCTGGAATGGCACCGCAACCACCGACAAGTATTTTCTGGATGACTATGACTACGACAACGACAGCATCATCAAGAATGACGTGACCTTGACCGGCCTTGCCGACCGCAACTATGTGCAGGCCCAGCTTCTGAATTTCCGCTCGGCCAGTGACGACGTCGCCCAGGAAAACCTGCCGACGGCACTGCCCTACGTGAGCGGCGAATACTACTTTGACCGCAATGTTGCGGGCGGTGACCTCAGCATCAACTGGTCAACCTATTCGATCACCCGCGAAGACGCCAACACACCCTACACCGACGTGGACCACGCCACCGACCAGGTGCGCGCCATGGCGGAACTGCGCTGGCGTTCACAGTTCATCAGCGATGGCGGAATCGTGATGACGCCTTTTGCGCGGCTGCGGGGGGATCTCTATTTCAACAACAACCTGCCTGACGGAACGCCGGGCGGCAGTGACGAGCAGTCGCTGAGCCGCGTGCTTCCCGCCGCCGGTGTTGATTTCCGTTATCCCCTGATGGCCAATTATTCATTTGGCCAGAGCATTATTTCCCCCGTGGCGCAGCTCATCGGCGCTTCAGACGAGAGCGACGCCGACAGAATCGGCAATGAAGACGCCATCACCCTGAATTTCGACCACACCAGCCTGTTCCTCGAGGACCGCTTCACCGGTTATGACCGCTTTGAAGGCGGCCTCAGGGCCAATCTCGGCTTCACTTATTCCCTGCTCGGTGCCAATGGCGGCTTCATCCGGGCCAGTGCCGGTGAATCCTTCCATCTGGCGGGCGAAAACAGCTTCGCCACAGGTTCCGGCCTGGACGGAAGCAAATCCGACCTGGTTGCGGCAGTGATGATCCAGCCCTGGGAGGTTTTAAGCCTCTCCTATGAAATCCGCGCGGAAGAGGACCTCTCGGCCATCAACCGCCAGGAGGCCATGCTGAGCCTCACTTTTGACAGGTTTTCCAGCAACATCACCTATCTCAATATCGCGGCTGAGCCTGCCTATGGCCGCAACCGCGATGAAGAATGGATCGAGGCCGATGCCCGCCTCGGCCTGTCTGAGGGATGGTATGTCTTCGGTGGTTTCAACTACGATATTGCCAACGGCAACCTCGACAGGCGCAGCCTTGGATTGGAATTTGATTGCGACTGCATGAACTTCAAACTGGCCTATTCGGCGGAACGCAAGGCGGACGAAACCGACACGGATCATCGCATCATGTTGTCGATCGACTTCGCAACCCTGGGCGGAACGTCGGTCGCGGGCCGTTTCTGACGGCTGGAAAAATGTCAAAGCGCCTGTCATTGCCGGCATTCCTGTGGGCTGTAATTGCCCTGCTCGTCATGCTGGCCAGTCCGTCCCTTGCCGACACCAACCGCCGCATTCTCGCGACCGTGGATGACTTGCCCGTTACCTCGTTCGACGTGAACGCACGCATCAACCTTTGGAAACTGCTCGGCCGCAACACCGACGCCGGCGACTTGAAGCGCGAGGCCCTCAACGCCATTATCGACGACTACGGCAAGATCGCCGCGACCAAGCGTGCCAAACAGGATCCGCAACCGAAGGAAGTGTCCGAGCGTCTCGATGCAGTGGCCAAGGGCCTTGGTACCGACATGGCCGGTTTGAAAGACAAGCTCAAGGCACAGGGCATTACCTTGTCGTCGCTGGAATTGCAGATCAAGGGGCAGATCGCCTTTGCGCGTCTCGTCTTTGGCAAATACAAGGAAAAGGTGGAGGTGACACCGGAGGCAATTGACCGGAAGTTCGAGGCCGTGAAGGCGGAACTCGAAGGCCGCATCGCCAAGGTCATGTCGGATCCGCGCATGAAGTCAATCACCGTCATAGAGATCCAGGAAGTCAATTTTCCGGTGGATCTCAGCGACAGCGCCACGGCCGATTCCATGCTGAACTCGCGCTTTGTCGAGGCCCAGCAATTCCTCAAGAACTATTCCGGCTGCAAATCGGCAAGATCGGCGGCGGCGGGAATTTTCAACGTCAAGGTCGGCAAGGCGCAAGAAGCCGATGCCACCCGCGTGCCGCCACAAATGATGGCGGAATTCAAAAAGCGCGGCGTCGGCAAGGCCATCGGTCCGTTCCGCACCAAGGGGGGCTTGCAGGTCTGGGGTTATTGCGGAACGCGCAACATCAAGCCGCAAAAACCCAAAGTGCAATATCCAACCCGCGAACAGGTTGAAAATGCCTTGGTCAATGAGCAGATCACCGCCATCGAAGCCAAATACGGCACGCGCTTCCGCGACGCCGTGATCGTCGAGTATATCGACCCGGCCTATGCCCCATAGGCCGCCACACAGGCCTCTTGTCGTAACACCAGGTGAGCCGGGTGGCGTGGGCTGCGAAATCACCGCGACAGCCTGGATGGCCCTGCGCGGCGACAGCAATCATTGTTTCTGCCTGATCTCCGATGCGGGATTCATGGAACAGCGCCTTGCTGCGGCAGGCCTCGCAATTCCCTTGCGCAGGGTCAATGCACCTGATGAAGCGGCAGACTGTTTCGCCGAAGCGCTGCCTGTGCTGCACCGACCCCTTGGTGCAAAAGTCAGGGCGGGCCAATTCTCGAAGGATGCAAGCCCCTGGGTTCTGGCGGCAATCGAAGAGGCCGTTGACCTCTGCCTTGCGGAAAAGGCTTCAGGCTTCGTCACCAATCCGATCCAGAAGGAAGCCCTCTATGCGGCGGGATTTGCTTTCCAGGGCCACACGGATTTTCTGGGCCATATCGCCAGGCAACGCGGCCATGCGGCGCAGGATGTAATGATGCTGGTGGGCGAAGGTCTCCGCGCCATTCCGGTCACGGTCCATATTGCCCTGAAGGACGTGCCCAATGCGCTGACGCGTGCGGCAATCGAATTGCAGGCCCGTGTCGTTCACGGTGCCCTGCAGCGCTTCTTCGGCATTGCCAAACCGAGGCTTGCCGTCACCGGGCTCAATCCCCATGCCGGTGAAAACGGCAACATGGGCCGCGAGGAAATCGAAACGATCATTCCGGCGATCGCCAAGCTCAAGGCGCAAGGGCTTGATGTGCGCGGTCCCCTACCCGCCGACACGGCTTTTTTCCCCGAGGCCCGCGAGACCTATGACGCTATTCTCTGCATGTATCACGACCAGGCCTTGATCCCTGTGAAGACACTGGATTTTCACGGCGGCGTCAATGTCACGCTGGGACTTCCTTTCATCCGCACCTCACCGGATCACGGCACAGCACTGGCGCTGGCGGGCACCGGCAAAGCCCGCCACCAGAGCCTGGTTGCGGCCATCACGCTGGCCCGCGATATGGCGGCAGCATCACGATCATGATGGCCGATGACGGCTTGCCGCCGCTCCGCGAGGTGATCGCGCGGCACGGCCTTCTCGCCAAGAAATCGCTCGGGCAGAATTTCCTTTTCGATCTCAACCTCACGCGCCGGATTGCCCGCGCTGCCCTGCCTTTTGCAGGCTGTACAATCGTTGAAATCGGCCCCGGCCCCGGCGGCTTGACACGGGCCCTGCTGGCCGAAGGGGCGGAACGCGTCATTGCCGTGGAGCGTGACGCCCGCGCCCTTGCTGCCTTGAACGAAATCGCCGCGCATTATCCTGGCAGGCTCGAAATTGTTGCGGGTGATGCCTTGCAAACGGACTGGCCAAGCCTGGTGCAGGGGCCCGCCAAGATTGTCGCCAATCTGCCTTACAATATCGGAACACCCCTGCTCATCGGCTGGCTCACATCACCCGCGTGGCCGCCATGGTATCAATCCCTCACCCTGATGTTCCAGAAGGAAGTGGCACAACGCATCGTGGCAAAACCCGGCACAAAAGCCTATGGCCGCCTGTCGGTCATATGCCAGTGGCGCGCCACGGCGGAAAAAATGTTCGACGTGAACCGCAGTGCCTTCACGCCGCCGCCCAAGATCACCTCAAGCGTTGTGCAATTGACGCCTGTTGAACCCCGACTTCACTGCAACGTCAAAAATCTCGAACGGCTTACCGCAGCAGGCTTCGGCCAAAGGCGAAAAATGCTGCGCGCCAGCTTGAAGACGGTGTTTGAAAAACCTGAAACTGAATTGGAGGCCCTTGGCATTGCGCCCACTTTGCGGGCCGAGGAACTCAGTGTCGAAGAATTTGTACGCCTCGCCCTGCGCGTGAAGTGAGGCTTACAGCTTCTTCGTCATCTCGCGCACGAATTCCGTAAGACCCAATTGCCGCCGGCGCCGCAAGCGTTCCGCCACAAGAATGGCCATCACTTGCTTGTGTGATTCCTCAATCACATCATTGACAATCACATAGTCATATTCCGGCCAGTGGCTGATCTCGCTCGCCGCTTGCGCCATGCGCTTGGCAACCACAGTCGATGTATCCTGGGCCCGCGCGATGAGACGGTCATGCAGGATGTCGGCCGAGGGCGGCAGGATGAACACCCGTACCAAATCCTCTTTCATGTTCTGTGCAAGCTGCTGCGTACCTTGCCAGTCAATGTCGAAGAGCGCGTCGCGCCCCGCCACCAGCGCATCCTCGACGGGCTTGCGCGGTGTGCCATAATTGTTGCCGAAGACATTGGCCCATTCCAGCAATTCGCCGCGCGAGACCATGGCATCAAAGGCACCTTGCGAAATGAAGTGGTAATCGCGGCCATCAACTTCGGCGGACCTTGGCTTGCGGGTCGTCACCGACACCGACATGGCAATGTTTTTGTCAGCCGCCAGCAGTTTCCGCGACAGGGTGGTTTTGCCCGCCCCCGACGGAGAGGACATCACAAACAGAAGCCCGCGCCGGGCAATGCGTGTCAGGCTGGCCATGGTCACTCGATATTCTGCACTTGTTCGCGCATCTGGTCGATCACCGTCTTGAGGTCAAGGCCGATTGTGGTCAGCATTTTGTCGTTGGCCTTGGAGCACAGGGTATTGGCTTCGCGGTTGAACTCCTGGGCGAGAAAATCAAACTTGCGGCCCACCGGTTCGCGCAAGGCCAGAAGTTCATGGGCCGCTGCGACATGCGATGACAAGCGGTCAAGCTCCTCCTCGATGTCAATGCGGGTGGCCAGCAGCACGGCCTCCTGGTGCAGTCTCGCCTCGTCAAAACTGGCGGAAGACTCCATGAGCCGCGCCACCTGTTCTTTCAATCGGGTTTTGATGGCCTCAGGCGCGCGCGAGGGATGGATTTTCGCGGCGGCGGCAAGTTCGGTGATGCGGGCAACCTGGTCGGTCAGCACTGCCTTGAGCCGTTGCCCCTCCGCCGCCCGCGCCACGCCCAGGGATTTCACGGCTTCCATGAAAGATGCGAGCATGGCCTGGTCACGTGCCGCCGTTTCGTCCTCGCCCATGACGGGCTCGGCCACTTCGAGCACGCCGCGCAAGGCCAGCAAATGCTCGGCCTGCACGGGCGGACCATTGCGCATTGCCCGGAGCTTTTCGGCAAGATCGGCCAACTGGTTCAGCAGGTCCTCATTGACGCGGATGGCATCACCCGCTTCCGGTTTGCTGACGGTGAGTGACACCTGCACATTGCCGCGCTTGATGAGGCTCGCCAAGCCTGCACGCAACGGCATGTCGAGTTGGTCAAAGCCCGGCGGCAGCCTGAGCCTCACATCAAGCGCCTTGCCATTGACGCTTTTCAATTCCCATTGCCACGACACGGACCCCGAGGCACCAGTGGCGCGGGCAAAACCAGTCATGCTGTTGATCGTCATGGTACCACCCGCAAACTCAAGGCTTTTTCTTGAGGGCCGGGATGGGAATGAGCTTGTCGCCAAATTCCATGATGGTCCCTGGCACCAAAACAATCGGCCCGGACGCCACGGCCTTCACTGGGGCCGGCGTTTCAGCTTGCACCACGTCGGTTTCAGGTGCTGGTGCGAGGTCAGGCACCACCTTCTTTGCCGGGGCAAGGACCGGTTTGACAATTGCGTCCTTTGCAGGTGCAGGTTCCGCTGCCGCGGTTTGTTCGGGCGGGACGGCGGGTGGAACGGCGGGTGCTGGCACTTCAGGCGGTGGCGGCGGTGCAGGCGGAACGACGACTTCGGGAAGGGTTGGCTGGATAATCTTGGCGATCTGTTCCAATTCCGCCAATTCACCTTCGGCTTGTGCTGAATCGGGCGCGTTTGCTGACGGAGCAACACCACCCTTCGCCTCCAGCTCGCGCCATTTTACGACATTGGCGTTGTGCTCTTCGAGTGTAACGGCAAAGGCGTGGCCCCCTGTACCGTCGGCCACAAAATAGAGGTCAGCCGTGGGGGCGGGATTGATGACGGCTTCCAGCGAAGCTTTGCCTGGCGAGGCAATGGGTCCCGGCGGCAGGCCGTTAATCTTGTAGGTATTGTAGGCAGTCGATGCCTCAACGTCATCCTTGGTCAACGGACGGTCGAGGCGTCCCCGTCCACCGGCAATGCCATAGATGATCGTCGGATCGGATTGCAGGCGCATGCCGGCTTTCAGGCGGTTGAGAAACACCGCCGCAACACGCGGCCGTTCTGTGGCAACCCCTGTCTCCTTCTCGACGATGGACGCGAGAGTCACCATTTCCCCTTTGGTCTTGATGATGTTGTCGGGCTTCCGACCAGCCCACACCTCATCGACCAGTTTCACTTGCGCCTTCATCATTTCGGCGAGCAGGTCTTTGCGCTCCCTGCCGCGCGGAAACAGGAAAGTGTTGGCAATGACGCTGCCTTCCGGCGGCACATCGGCAAGCTCGCCTGCCATGGCTTCATTGGCCCTGATGCGCGCCACAGCCATGGCGCTGGTCCAGCCTTCAGGCACCGTCAGCTTGTACATTACGACTTTGCCGGAAGCGACGATGTTGTAAACCTGGGCGGCGGTCGCACCCGCCGGAAATGAATATTCACCGGGCTTCAGGCTGCTGCCGCGCAAGCCCTGAATGAGACTGGCAAGGCTCATGACATGGGCGTCGGCGATGACGCCCTGGTCGTGCAGCAAGGTGGCCACGGAGGCCCGGTCAAAACCCTTGGGGATGATGACGGTCTTCGCTTCTGTCAGCGGGCCTGGTGCCGTGAAGGCGAAATAGGCCCAAAAGCCAATCGCCACCAGCGCTCCCCCGAAAAGAACCCCATAGCCTAGAAGCGAACCGACGACGCGCAACAAGGCACTGGAGCGCTTCTTGCGGAGATCTGAAACCGGCAGTTTCTGGAACGGTCTGGTATTGCTCAAAGCGGGGCCCCTTGCGCCCTTCTACCTTACGCCGCGACGCGGCGCAAAATCCACGAGGCGTTTGTGCCACCAAAACCAAATGAATTGGACAGAACTGTGTTGATTTCCTTCTTCTTTGCGACTTTCGGCACCAGGTCGATGGCCGTTTCGACGGAAGGATTGTCAAGGTTCAAGGTGGGCGGGCAAATGCTGTCGCGCATGGCAAGAATCGAGAATATGGCTTCGACTGCCCCCGCCGCCCCCAGCAAATGGCCGACCGAGGATTTGGTCGAGGACATGGAGAGGTGTGCTGCATTGTTGCCGACCAGCCGCTCCACCGCCCGCAATTCGATTTCATCGCCAAGCGGCGTCGAGGTGCCGTGGGCGTTGACATAGTCGATGTCGCCGACACTGATGCCCGCCCGTTTCAGTGCGGCTTGCATGCAGCGATAGGCGCCATTGCCGTCTTCCGACGGGGCCGTGATGTGATAGGCATCGCCCGACATGCCGTAGCCGATCACTTCGGCATACATCTTGGCACCTCGCGCCTTGGCATGTTCATATTCCTCGAGCACCACGATGCCTGCACCTTCGCCCATGACGAAGCCATCACGGTCTTTGTCGTAAGGACGCGAGGCCTTTTCCGGCGTATCATTGAAATTGCCCGACAGCGCCCTGCAGGCAATGAAGCCCGCAATGCCGATGCGGCAGATCGCTGATTCAGCACCCCCCGCCACCATGACATCGGCATCGCCGACGGCAATGATGCGGGCGGCATCGCCAATGGCATGGGTCCCCGTCGAACAGGCTGTCACCACGGCGTGGTTCGGGCCCTTCAAGCCGAAGTTGATGGAGATCAGTCCCGATGCGAGGTTGATCAGCGAACCCGGAATGAAGAAGGGTGACACGCGGCGTGGTCCCTTTTCCTTTTCCAGCAAGGTCGTGTCCTGAATGCCCGTCAGCCCGCCGATGCCCGAACCCACGAGCACGCCGGAACGGAACTGCTGGTCCTCGGTCTTTGCCTCATAGCCCGAATCCTTCATGGCCTGCTTGGCGGCGATGAGGGCAAACTGGATGAAATCATCATAGCGCCGCTGGTCCTTGGAATCGATCCAGTCATCGCGCCGCAAGGTTCCGTTTGTGCCATCGCCTTCCTTCACTTCAAAAGCAATGCGGGCGGAAAGGTCAGAAGCGTCAAAGCGCGTGATAGGGCCGGCTCCGGATTCGCCCTTCAGCATGCGCGACCATGTGGTTTCAATGTCCGCGCCGAGCGGCGAAACAATGCCAAGACCAGTGACAACGACACGACGCATGTTGGAACCTCATGAAGGTTGAAAACGTATAGAGCAACCTGGGTTTTGGTGGAAACACCAAAACGCGGGGTCCAAGGTTTCCCCTGCCCCCGCGCTCATATGGTAAGTAGATCCACGCACGGATATGCGCGGCGAAAAGATCAGGCCTGGGCCTTCTCAATGAACTTCACCGCGTCACCCACGGTCTGAATGGTTTCAGCGGCATCATCCGGAATTTCGATGCCGAATTCCTCTTCGAAAGCCATCACGAGTTCCACGGTGTCCAAGCTGTCGGCACCAAGATCGTCGATGAAGCTCGCTTCCGTCTTCACCTTGTCACCGTCCACACTGAGGTGTTCGACCACGATCTTCTTAACCCGTTCAGCGATATCGCTCATTTGCAATTGTCCTTAACTGTTCAAACGCCCTGGCGGTTCGGACACCTTGCTATGGGTCCCCCTCAAGCCGCAAAGCGTGTCCTAGCATAAGTCCAAGCCCTGACAAAAGGGGGGATTTGCATAAGAATAAGTCACTGATTCCGTAAACGTTCCGGGCTTGTCCGCAGCATTCGTGCAACCGCGAGCAGAGCGACCACACCCAGAAGGCCGACGCAGCCGAACACCATTGCCGCAATCGCCGCCGAAGAAACATCATGCAGGGCCGCAAAGCCGAAGGGCGCAAGTGCCCCCAGCACATAGCGGGCCGAGGCCATCCTGCCCAATCGCGCACCGTAACCCTCGCTGCCAAACAGGGCGAGCGGCACTGTGCCTTGCACGATGCTTTTCAACCCTGAACAGAGGCCGACCAGCACCACAAAGACGATCGCCGTGGCTGACCAGGTTGGCGCAAGTCCGACAAAAAACAAGGCCAGCGGCAAGAGTGACAACGCCACCACGGCAATGGCAAGAGGATGCCGCCCCGACCCAAACACCATGTTGGTGAACCGCACGATAACCTGTGCCGGCCCAAACAGCGCTGATACCGCAAGCGACGCCGCACCAAAGCCCAGCGCCTCAAGCATCGGCACCATTTGCGATATGACTGCTGACAGGGCAAAGCCGCCAAGTGCAAAGCCCGCAGTCACCAGAATCATGGCCCGGCGCAGGTCCGCTTGGCGCAAAACCGGGACATGCTCTGGCACCGGCGGCACGGCATTTGCCAAGTCAACTTCGCGCTGTATTGCGGCATGGCGCGCCAGCCAGCCGTGGATGGCCGCGCAGACCAGCAAATTGAGCGTCCCATAGATGAGCAGTGTCATGCGCCAGCCCAATGCCCCGTCCAACCAACTTGTCAGCGGCCAGAAAACCGTCGAAGCAAAGCCCGCGATGAGCGTCAAAAAAACGATGCGGCGCTGTGCTTCGCCGCGTTCCAATTGCACCAGTGCTGTAAAAGCTGCATCATAGAATGCACCTGTGGAAGCCACTTGCGCCAACACCAAACCGACAATGAATACTGGAGCCTGTGGCGACCATGCCGTCAGGAACAGGGCAAGTGCGGAAAAAACCGAACTGTACGCCATGACCCGTGCAGCACCGAAGCGGTCACAGGCTCGGCCGACATGCGGCGCCACCGCCCCTCCGGCAATCAGTGCCGCCGAAAAAACGCCAAAGAAAGCGGATTGCGACCAACCGAATTCCCGGGCGATGTCGTCCGAAAGAATTGCAAAACTATAGTACAGCGAGCCATAGCCAATGATCTGTGTAAGGCCGAGCAGCCAGACAGCCTCTGTGTTTCGGTTCAGCCGCAGCACTTTTGTCCGCTGCCCTTGGGTGCACAGCAAGCACTGGCCCCTGCCACTTCCTCGCGGTGCTGCGGCTTGCACAAGGCATTGCGTGGTGAGAGCACCAACGTCACACTTTCGACGCCTTCCAGCACTGCCGTCACATCATGCACGCGCATGGGAACACCTGTGGGACCTTCCTCGATCGTCAGGCGCGCATCGCCGTCGAGGATCACTTTCTTCTGAACTGCGGAAACGATCGCTGCAAACTTCCCGGCGGTCATCTGCCGACCGTCAGAAAGCGGCCGATCTTCGATCTGCAATACGGTTTCGTTCCATTGGTCGGGGTTGCCGCCGCAATCCACAGTCGTGAAGGCCCCTGCCTTCACTTCAGTAATGTGGTAGCCTTCACCGATCATGCCATCCATGGTTTGCACATCGAGCACTTTTTCAGCGTTTCCGGCAAGCGCTTCCAACACATCGCTGAGCGACAGCGGGCGCATGACAGTGGTTTTTGCCTGGATCGATGTTTCGTCAATGGCTACGTTCAGCATGGCTTGTCTCCTTAGTTCAATAATAATAGAGATATTGAAATGAAAATGCAAGAGGCTGATGTGATCGCCGCTTTTGCGGCACTTTCACAGGAAACGCGGCTCCGCATGTTGCGTGTGCTGGTTAGGGCCGGTGACAAGGGAATGGCGGCGGGCTCCGTCAGCGAGGCGGTTGGCGCTTCATCATCCAATGCTTCGTTTCACCTTGCGCATCTCGAACGCGCCGGCCTCGTCACGTCAGAGCGTGATTCCCGTAGCATTATCTACCGGCCAAACTTCCCGGTGATCTCTGCGCTTGGCGCGTTTCTCATGCACGACTGCTGCCGGGGCTAGGCACCCCTCTCACACCATCGCCATGCCGCCGTTGACGTGCAGCGTTTGTCCCGTCACATAGGCCGCCTCATCCGACGCAAGATAAAGAACCGCTGCGGCAATTTCATCCGGAGACCCCATGCGGCCCGCCGGAATTTTGCCAAGGATCGCTTCCTTTTGTTTGTCGTTCAACGCTTCCGTCATCGACGTGGCGATAAAGCCGGGGGCCACGCAATTGACCGTCACATTGCGGCTCGCCAATTCTTGCGCCAACGATTTTGACAAGCCAATGAGCGCCGCCTTCGATGCCACATAGTTCGCTTGCCCGGCATTGCCCGTGACCCCGACAATCGATGTGACCGAAACAATGCGTCCCCAGCGCTTTTTCATCATCACTTTCATGGCGGCCCGGGCGAGGCGAAAGGCCGATGTGAGATTGACGTCAAGCACCGCCTGCCAGTCTTCGTCCTTCATGCGCATGGCAAGGCCATCGCGCGTGATGCCGGCATTGTTGACGAGAATATCAAGACCGCCCATGGCAGCATGGGCGGCAGGCACCAGCCGTTCGACATCGGCTGCATCCGAGAGATTGCACGGCAGGCAATGCACGCGCTCTCTACCCAGTGTTGCTTTCAACTCATCAAGCACCGCCGCACGCGTGCCTGAAATGGCAACAGTCGCCCCCGCCCCATGCAAGACCTTGGCAACAGCGGCACCGATGCCACCCGTGGCACCGGTGACAAGTGCGGTTTTTCCCTGAAGTGAAAACATTGTTTATCCCCTGAGTGCTGCGACGGCAGCGGCAAAATCATCGGGTGCGTTGATGGCCAAGGCTGCGGCTGTCGGTGCATTCTTCCTGGCAAGGCCCGTCAACACCTTGCCGGACCCGAGCTCAATAAACTGTGTGACACCTGCTGCCACCATAGCCGCCACGCATTCGCGCCAGCGCACGGTACCCGTGACCTGCTCCACCAGCGCAGCGCGGATGGCCGCAGGGTCAGTCAAAGGTGCCGCTTTCACATTGGCCATCACCGGAACAACGGGAGCCTGCATTGCAACCTCCGACAAGGCTTTGGCCATGGCATCAGCGGCGGGCTGCATGAGGGCACAATGGAAGGGCGCCGACACGGGCAGCATGACGGCGCGTTTTGCCCCCCTCGCCTTGGCCAATTCCGCCGCCCGCTCGACGGCCGCCTTGTGGCCGGAAATCACCACCTGGCCATCGCTGTTGTCGTTGGCGGCATGGCATACCTCACCCTGCGCAGCGTCGGCAGCAACCGCAGCCGCTGTTGCAAAATCAAGCCCGAGCAGCGCCGCCATGGCACCAGTTCCGACAGGCGTTGCGGCCTGCATGGCGCGTCCCCGAATTCTGAGAAGACGGGCTGTGTCGGCAATCGAAAACGTGCCCGCCGCCGACAGCGCCGAATATTCGCCAAGCGAGTGACCGGCAACAAATTGCGCCGCGTCCGCGACTGTAATGCCATGGTCCCTTTCCAGCACCCGCACCGCAGCGAGGCTGACCGCCATCAGCGCCGGCTGGGCATTCTCGGTTAAGGTCAATTGGTCCTCGGGGCCATTCCACATGAGCTGCGAGAGGTTCTGCGACAAGGCAGCATCGACTTCATCAAACACCGCCCGTGCGTTCGCGTAATTCTCGGCCAGCGCCTTGCCCATGCCGACGACCTGACTGCCCTGCCCCGGAAATACAAATGCTGTGCCCATGACCAACCTCTATGCCTTTGGCTTGTTGAGCGCCACCATCATGTCGATGAGCCGTGGCACGAAGCGCTCGCCATAGCCCTGGTTTTCAGCCAGCACCAGGGTTTGGTGAATGGTCTCGGCGATCGGCGAGGCGATCGGCATGGTCTCGGTCATGTTGGTATAATAGCGCATGTCCTTGCGGGCATTCTTGATGGAAAACCTGGCGTGGCTGTCATCATCACTGAGCGGCACATTGATGAGCCTGCCGAACATGACCGATGCAGCCCCTCCCCCCATGATGATTTCACGAAGCGCGTTCATGTCGATGCCGGCCTTCAACGCCACGGTGATCGCTTCGGCGGCAATGGCCGCATTGCCCAATGACAGAAAATTGTTGATGAGCTTCACCTGATGCGCCGTGCCGACAGCACCGGTATGCACAATGAGATCGGCGAAACATTGCAGCACCGGCTTGATCCGGTCGATGACGCCCACATCGCCGCCGACCATCAGCCCAAGTTTTCCGGCTTCCGCTTCCTTGGGCGTGCGGGTCATCGGTGTGTCGACAAATGTGATGCCCTTGACTGCGCAATCCCTGGCAATTTTTATGGTCGAGTCGGGAACCGCTGTGGAACAATCGGCGATGATCAGGCCCTTTTTGCCAGAGGCCAGAAGACCCGTCGCTTCATAGACGGCTTCCTCGACTTGCGGTGTGCCGATAACGCAGAGGATCACGAGATCAGAGGCCATGGCGATTTCGGTTGGTGACTTGCATTCTTTGGCACCCCGCTTCAGCAGGTCTTCAATGGGTGTTCGGTTCTTGTGCGCCATGACATTCAGCGCATAGCCCTTCTCCACGATGTTCTTGCCAATGCCGTGGCCCATGAGGCCAACACCAATGAGTCCGACTGTCTTGATTGTCATGTTTCATCTCCTGCCAATACGGCCACATAGTCTTTGGGTTCGAGTACATAGTAGCGATCATCGGTCTTGTGCTTGAATCCAAGCCGTTCATAGAAACGCGCACCGCCCTCGTTGGCGCTGTCGAGTTCAAGCTTGATGAAGCCAGCGCCACGTTTGCGTGCCAGCTTCATAACGCCCTTCATCAGCGCTTCGCCAATGCGACGGCCCCGGGCATGGCCCAGCACATAAAGATCGCAGATATAAACACCCGGCATGGCGCGCTGTGTGGAATAAGTCATGACCCAGCAACACACGCCAAGCATGAGACCGGAATCCTCGGCCACCGCAATCTCGGCAAGGCCATGGGCCGCTTTCAGGCTTTCGCCGGTGATTTTGAATTCTTCCTTCAGACCAAGATCCCTGGGCAATTGCCGGATCAATGTGGCGACGGCGTTTTCCTCGCCTTTCTTCATCGGGCGGATGCGCAGGCTCATGCGCCGAGTCCTGTCAGAAGCGCGGCAAGATTTTTGCCAAGCGAGTCGGAGGGATAGCCACCCTCTTGAACGGCAAGCACTGGCATGCCTGTTTCGGCGATGCGTTTTCCGATGGTGGTAAAATCCCCGGTACGAATGGCAAAGGCCTTGAACGGATCATCGATGGCAATATCGAGGCCCGCCGCCAGAACCAGCACATCGGGCTTGAAATCGCTGATCCGTTGCAACGCTATTTCGAGGGCGGGCAGATAGCTTTCAATGTCCGTGCCCCGTTCCAGCGGCAGATTGAGATTGCAGCCTTCTCCGGCCCCCCGCCCGCGCTCATTTTCATAGCCCCAGAAAAACGGATAGAAACGCTTGGGGTGGCAATGGATCGAAACCGTCAGCACATCGGCGCGGTCATAGAATATCGCTTCCGTGCCGTTGCCGTGATGAACATCAAGGTCGAGAATGGCCGTGCGCTTGCCAGCCCTTGTGAGCAATTCAGCAGCGAGGGCCGCATTGTTGAAAAAACAAAAACCTGCCGCGAGGTCCGAGGCCGCGTGGTGCCCCGGCGGGCGGCACAGCGCATAGACCAGACGCTGACCGCCAAGCAAAAGTCGCGCGCCCTCAACCGCAGAAGCTGCACTGGCTTTGGCTGCCGCAAGTGTTGTGGGTGTGACCGGACAAGCGCCGTCGCCCAAATGATATCCAGCCTGTCCCACCACGGCATCGGGATAGGAAATCGGCGGCAGGCTCTCCCGCGTGATGGCATAGACATTGGGCAGCGGAATGTCGCTGGCATTGGCCACATGGCCCCAGCGTTCCAGCAAAGTTTCGAGGAACGCGAGGTAGCGCCGATCGTGCACAAGCGCCACCGTATCAAGCGCGATTGGCGGCGGTGTGACAACCCGGCTGCCTACTGCCCGCACTCCTTCCATCAGTAAATCAATACGGATGGGCTTTTCCGGAATGGGCTGCGGGCGGCCTGCAACAATGAATGTCTCAGGCGCATGGAGGCGTTGCGTGTCATCGTAGAGCGTGATCATGGAGTTCCGACTTTGCCGCCGACTTTGCCTATGTCATAGACACTTGTCACCATCCACAAACACAAGGCAGTCCCATGAGCCATGCGCCGCTTCCAGCCAATATCCATGCGACCGGGGCGCTGCCAAAGGCTGTCTGGGCCAAAGGGGCCTATGTCCATGACGCTGACGGCAAAGTCTATATCGATGGCTCCGGCGGCCCGGCAGTTTATTGCATCGGTCACGCCAACGCCGAGGTCAACGCCGCCATCACGGCGCAGTTGGACCGCCTCGCCCATGGCTATCGCTATAATTTCACCTCCGACGCACTTGAGGAATTGACTGACATTGTCCGTCAACGCTGCGGCGGCTCCCTGCAACACATGATCTTTGTCACGGGCGGATCAGAGGCCGTCGAAAGTTGCCTCAAACTTGCACTCCACTACCAGACCGCCATTGGCCGGAAATCCCGGCGCAAATTCATCGCCCGCGAACGGAGCTGGCACGGCAACACGCTGGGCGCGCTTTCAGTCTCGGGCTTTCTTGAGCGAAAGGCAATCTATGAAGGGGCCTTGATCGACACCATCCGCATTTCGCCTGTCAATCAATACCGCCCCATCGCCGGTGCCACTGCCGAGACTGTCGGCGATGCCTGCGCCAACGAGCTTGAGGCGGCCATCGTGAAACATGGGGCCGAAAATATCGCCGCGTTTATTTTCGAACCCGTTGTCGGAGCGGCAGGCGGCTGCGTGCCGGCTCCTCCGGGCTATGCCAAACAGGTGCGCGAGATCTGCGACCGCCACGGCGTGTTGATGATTGCTGACGAGGTGATGTGTGGTGCAGGACGCACCGGCACCTGGCGGGCGCTGGAAAAAGATGGTGTCGAGCCCGACATCATGGCTGTCGCCAAGGGTCTTGCCGCTGGTTACCTGCCGCTCGGTGCTGCCGTCTATTCAGACAAAGTGGCCAATGCCGTTCCGGTGCCTGTGACGGGCCACACATTCACAGGCCACACCGCCTGCTGTGCGGCAGGTGTCGCCGTGCAGAAAATCGTCACCCGCGAAAGGCTCGTGGAGCGCGTTGCCGCCAACGAAATGAAGCTGAAGGCGATGATTGCCGAGGCTCTTTCAGGTGTTGAGGCGGTCGGCAACATCAGGGGCCGGGGCTATTTCATCGCCACCGAACTGGTAGCCGACAGGAAAACCCGCAAACCCTTTGATGCCAGCCTCAAACTCTTTATGCACATCCGCCAGCAAGCCCTTGAAAATGGTCTTATTTGTTACCCAGTTGGCGGCAACGTCGACGGCCTGAATGGCGACGTGGTGATCCTCGCTCCGCCCTATAATGCCAGTGATTCAGAACTCACCGAAATGGTCGACAAGTTGGCGAAGAGCATCAAGCAGGTCTTGGCAGCGAACGGCGTGGGCTGAAATGCCTTACGCCGCCACCGCCGCAAAATTCAGCGCCACGCCATTCATGCAATAGCGAAGTCCTGTTGGCTTGGGGCCGTCGTCAAAGACATGGCCCAAATGCCCGCCACAACGGCTGCAATGCACTTCGGTCCGGGCGACGAACAGGCCGTTGTCGTCCTTGGTGGCAATGGCATTGGGCAGATGGTCAAAGAAGCTGGGCCAGCCCGTGCCGCTGTCATATTTCATCTCAGAGGAATAGAGCGCCAACGCGCAACCCGCGCAATTGAAGGTGCCTTTGCGGTGCTCTTCCAGCAGGGCGCTGCTGAATTTGGCTTCGGTGTCCTCTTCGCGCAGCGTCGCAAATTGTGCCGGCGTCAGGACCTTCTGCCATTCCTCGGGCGTCTTGGTGATTTCGAACATTTCCCCGGCGCGGACAAACCGCGAGCCCAAGGCCATGGCAAGTGCTGATGTGGAAGCGATGTGGATAAGGCTGCGGCGGTTCATGGCTGTCTCCTGTGAAGATGTTATCCAAAAGATACGGCGGCGCAGGCAATTTGGACACTCACAAAGGGGAGGCCGCCGATCAAAGCCCCGTGATCAAATAGAGCAACCTGACTTTTGGTGGAATCACCAAAAGTCAGACAAGTTGCTCGAAAATCAATACCTTTGTGCGTAATCTGATCGCCAAGACGATTCCGTCTTGGCGCATTACGCACGAGCCGCTTTGCCTGAAATATTGACCCCGGCATTGGGCGAAAGCTTGAGGTACGACAACACGCTGAGGGCCGAAAATGCCGCCACGACGACGATGGCAAAGGCAAAATCCCCCGCCACCAGGTCGCTGCGTCCGGCCCACCACAGCCTCGCGTCCAAGAGAAATGCCCCCGCCGCCACGCCGAGTGCCAGCGACAGCTGTTGCAGCACCGTATAGAGTGCATTGGCCTTTGCCATGTCCTTGTGCTCGAATTCCGCATAGGCCAGCGCATTCAGCGAACTGAATTGCAGGGAACGGAAGAAGCCCGCCACAATCAGCACGGTCACCATCACCAGA
The DNA here is from genome assembly GCA_031380375.1 of Hyphomicrobiales bacterium. Taxonomy (GTDB): domain Bacteria; phylum Pseudomonadota; class Alphaproteobacteria; order Rhizobiales; family Aestuariivirgaceae; genus Aestuariivirga. Next base: position 4,006 of record JANNFZ010000101.1, on the reverse strand, counting down.
TAGGGCGTCTCGACGGTAAAAAACCCGTGCGCGGCGATTGCCACGCAACTCAGCAAGCCGTTCCAGATCAGCAGATTGCGGAACCCGAAATAGCGGACAATGGGGCTCACCGTGAATTTCATCAGCAGCGACCCGAAGGTCGCGGCAAAGGTCACCAGACCCGTATCAAGCGCTGAATAGCCAAACCCCAGCTGCAGCATGAGTGGCAAAAGAAAAGGTGTCGCCCCCACGGCAATGCGGAAAATGCTGCCCCCGGTGACCGAATGGCGGTAGGTCGCATCGCGGAACAGCGTGAGATCAAGCAAGGGATTCTTGGTGCGGGCCGCGTGGCGCACATAGGCCAACAGCAGAACAAACCCAACGCCGATCATGGCCAGCACTTCCCAGCCCCCGAAAAGCCCGCGCCCGACAATCGTAGTGCCAAACACTGAAAGCGTAAGCCCGCCGCCAACCAGCAAGAATCCCTTCCAGTCGAGGGGCGGTGAATGCTCAGCCTTCAGGTTGGGCATTAGCCAACTCGCCAGCCCCAGCGCCAAAAGCCCGATCGGCAGATTCATCCAGAAGATCCAGCGCCAGTCATAAACCGTTGTAATATAACCGCCAAGCGGTGGACCGATGACAGGCCCCACAAGTGCTGGAATAGTCAGCCACGAGATCGCGTTCAGCAGCTCCGACTTCTTGACCGAGCGCAGTAAAATGATGCGCCCGACGGGTACCATGAGCGCCCCGCCCACCCCTTGCGTCGCCCGCGCCGCCACCAGCCAGCCCAGGGTATCAGCGAAACCACAAGCAACCGATCCCGCCGTGAACACCACGATGGCCAGGCGGAAAATATGCTTGGCGCCGAAACGGTCGGCGGCCCATCCGGTGATCGGCAGAACCACTGTGAGGCCCAGGAAATAAGTGGTGAACGCCAATTTGAGTGCAATGGGACTGGTGCCGAGATCGGCGGCAATGTCGGGCAGCGAAGTGGCGATGATGGTTGAATCCATCTGTTCCATGAACAGGGCCGATGCAATGACCAGCGGCAGGACTCGGGTGTTGAAGGACATGGGGATCGCTTTAGCATTCCCGCCCGCCGGGTAAACCCATCGTTAACGGGGCTGTGTTGCAGTGGCGGAATGCCGAACACAGCACCCTCCGAAATACGTCTCGCTGAATTGATCGCAGCGCTGAGCCAGGCCCTCGACATGACGGAAGGTCAGCCACGCGGCCATTGCATCCGTGTCTGCTGGATCGGCTTCAACCTCGGCCGCGCTATCGGCTACACCGGGGAAGAACTTTCAGATCTCTACTATACCTTGCTGCTCAAGGACCTCGGCTGTTCCAGCAATGCCGCCCGCATTTGCCAGCTTTACCTCACCGACGACCAGATGTTCAAACGCGACTTCAAATTGACCAATGGCAGCCTGCCCCAGGCGCTGCGTTTTGTGCTGGGCCATACGGGGCTCACCGCTTCCACCGCCGACCGCTTTCGCGCCATCGTCAACATCCTGCGCAATGGCGGCGAGATTTCCCGCGAATTGATCGAAGCCCGCTGCCACCGCGGTGCCGAGATCGCCGCCCAGATGCGTTTTTCCAAGGCTGTCTGTGACGGCATTGAAAACCTCGATGAACACTGGGACGGCGGCGGCAAGCCCACCGGCATAGAGCGCCGGGCCATCCCGCAATCCGCGCAGATCGCATTGCTCGCCCAGGTAGCCGATGTTTTCTATATGGCCAATGGCCGCGACGCCGCAATGCGCGAAATCCAGGCCCGCAGCACCACATGGTTTGATCCCACACTGGTCGATGTGTTCGCAGCCCTCGCCGATGATGACGCATTCTGGGCCACATTGGCTGCACCCGACCTCAAGGCACAAGTCATCGCCCTTGAGCCGCAAGATCTGCACCGCACCGCCGACGAAGATTATCTCGATGACATCGCACAAGCCTTTGCGAAAGTCATCGACGCCAAGAGCCCATTCACCAGCGGCCATTCCGAGCGCGTTGCACTCTATACCGATCTCATTGCCGAAAACCTCGGCGAGACATTGCCCAACCGCCGCAAACTGCGCCGCGCCGCACTGCTCCACGACATCGGCAAGCTTGGCATCAGCAACACCATTCTGGACAAGCCAACGAAACTGGAAGCCGATGAATTGGCGGTCATGCGCCAACATCCGGTTTTTTCCCGCGACATTCTTGCCAGCGTTCCGGTTTTTGCCGATCTCGCCCAAGTCGGCCTTTGCCACCATGAAAAACTCAACGGCAGCGGCTATCCCTTTGGTCTCAGCGGCATGCAGATTTCCCGCGCCACCCGCATTGTCACGGTTGCCGATATTTTTGATGCCCTGTCGGCAGCCCGCCCCTATCGCCCGGCACTTCCATTGCCGCAGGTTTTCGCAATCATGGCAAGCGATGCAGGCACAGCACTTGATGCCGATTGCTTTCAGGCATTGACCCGCAGCATGCACAAGGCGGCGGCCTGAATCTGCGCCCCACCCCCTTCCCCTCCCCAATTTTTGGGGAGGGGCTGGGCTGGGGTCTTTCATCTCGCGGATTGCCGCACGGCATTCCTCGACCCAAATCCCCGTCGCACAGGTGCGTTGAAACTTCTCTCAAACCGCAAATCTTGCGCTTCCACGAAATCCTCAATCCGTTCCTCCAGCACTGCAAGCAATGAATCACACACGGCCGTACAGTCATTGAACACAGTACTGGCGGGCACACGAAACACTGCATAGCCCGCACGGATCATGTACGTGTCACGCTGTCGGTCATGGGCCACGGTGTTCTGGTGTTGACTGCCGTCGAGTTCGATGACGAGATTGCGCTCGCGGCATGCAAAGTCCGCAAAATACGGACCGATGGCCATCTGCCTTGTGAACTTCCAGCCAGCCAATTGCCGACCTTTCAATACCGCCCACAGCGCCTGCTCCGCCGGATTGGCGCGTTGGCGCAATTCCCTTGCCCGCCCGGTTGTTGCTCTTCCCATCTTGTCCTCCCCGTTTCAGAGAAGACGTGTGGGCAATGAGTTTCCGTCGAAAGTTTTTTGTTTTCTTCCGCCCCACCCCCTTCCCCTCCCGAAAAATTGGGGATGGGTGAATTTCTTTTCTCACCCCTGCCCGATCCTCGGGGAGGGGCTGGGGTGGGGACCGCCTTTGACGATTTCGCCACAACCGCCTATACGGGAGGGCTGATCCGCGTGTCGTGGGCCAGTACCGCAAGCCTGCGCCGGTTTCCGCCAGCCCTGTAGATGTTTGTCCATGAACTGGTTTTTCAAGTGGCTGGAAGGCCGCGTCGATTCATTTCCGCCGATTGACCCGACCATGCCGAAGGCCTCGGTCTGGGGTTTCATCTGGCATTACACCAAGCCCTTCGTGCCGCTGCTCATCGCGGGCCTTCTGCTTTCTGTGGTGATCGCCATTCTCGAAGTGCGGGTTTTTGCCTTCGTGGGCCAACTTGTGGACACGCTGACCAAGGCCGACCGCGCCACATTCTGGGAACAGAACAAGTCGGAACTTCTGCTCTATGGCGGACTGGCACTTCTCGTGCTGCCGCTGCTGTCAGCGCTCGCCGATGCCATCGAAAACCAGGGCCTGCGCGGCAATTATGCCATGCGCATTCGCTGGCTGTCGCACCGCTACATGCTGCGCCAGTCCATGGAGTTTTATCACAATGAATTCGCCGGCCGCGTTGCCACCAAGGTCATGCAATCGGCAGTCGGCGTACGCGATACAATCATGAAGCTCACGCAAGTCATTGCCTGGGTGATGGTGTTTCTGGTCACCGCGATTGTTTCATTTGCCGCCAATGACTGGCGGCTGGCGGCCCCGCTGATTGTCTGGCTTGTGCTCTATGGCATCACCATGCGGTTGTTCGTGCCGAGGCTTGGTCAGTTGTCGGTGAAACAGGCTGACATGCGCTCGCTGGTCACCGGCCGCATTGTCGACACTTACACCAACATGCCCACCGTGAAGCTTTTTGCCCATGCGGCGCGTGAAGATGACTATGCCAAGGACGG
>JANNFZ010000090.1:0-1687 GCA_031380375.1 Hyphomicrobiales bacterium | reverse complement strand
CCAAGGCCAAGGCGGCTGTTGCTGCCGCGCAATCAAGCTGTGGCACGGCCCCTGAAACCGGCGCTGTGTCCGAGCTTTTGCTGCAGGCAAGCCGCGTCTCCGCACAGGCCGGAAAATATGACGAGATCTATGACGCGCTGGCATCATTGCCCCCCGGCGGTGATGTGACGCTGGGTGATGTTATCCTGCCGAAACTCATGGAGCATCTTCTGGCCACCGGCAACGCCGCCGAAGGCAGGCGGCTCCGTGATAAGTTCATGACCACGTCGTTCTTCGCCGCCATGCCGGCCGACAATCGTGAATTGCGCGTGCAGGCCTATTCTGACTTCATGGCCTGGGTCGCCGAGAGCGAAGAAAAGTTTGTTGCAGCGCTTGCACTCAGCAACCAGAAGCTTGCTTCACCGCTCCTCAATTTTGTTTCTGCGAAAACCCTGCGCCGCCTGGCCGACAGTGGTGGTTTGCCGCCGGACCAGGCAGCACTTTTGTCGCGTGCCGCCTGGACCCGCGACTATGCCCGTGGCAGCAGTGTCAAAGCAGCCGATGAAGCCCGCATGCTTGAACTCAACCCCGACATCAAAGCGGCGTTTGAGAAGATCAAAGCGGAGTTTCCGAAACTCGCGACCCAGCGCCAGTGGCTGCTGACGGTCTTGCGCAATCCGCGGTTTGGCATACTTGTAAACTCGCCCGATTGGACCGATGCCATTGAAGCCAAGCGCGAGAAATTTGCAGCCCTCGATCCCTATGACCACAATGACAAGAATTGGTGGTGCCCGCTGCAGATCGACCGCCACTTGCAGCATGTGAGGACAAATTTTGACGCGGCTTCGTCGCTCGATCGCGTCAATGGTTACCGCTCGGACCAGGTCAAGCTGCTGGTCGACCTTGCTGCCTACAATGCCCTGGTCGCGGCCCGCGATACTATGCTGAAGGCCCACCCGCTGCTCAAGGATGCCAATTGGGCGGAACTGAACGAGCTTGCCAAGGCAGCGTCGGCTCCGAAGCGCCTCAGCCAATCGGCCATCAAATGGGGCAGGGCGAGCAAAGGCAGTGATGGTGCGCCGGAAGCATTGGCGCTGGCCCAGCAAGCCGTGCGCTATGGCTGCAATTGGAACGGCGGCCACAAGGCTTACTCCAAGGCGGTGCAGGAATTGCTCCAATCCAGATTCGCCACAACGGGCTGGGCAAAGTCATCGCCCTACTGGTTTGATTGCCTGCGCCAGGAATGGGACAAGGACTACAACAAGATCACCACCTGTGATGTGCAGACCTGGCCGAAGCAGGCACCGTTGCGCTGAATGTCATTTGCCGGCTCCGCCCGTGTGTTCAGCGTCACGGGTGAGGTAATAGGCTCCGAGGATCGGGATGAAGGTGACGGCCATCACCATGATGGCCACCACATTTGTCACCGGTCGCTGGCGCGGCCTGATGAGTTCGTCGAGCATCCACACCGGGATTGTCTTTGATTCAAAACCGGTTCCCGACGTGAAAGTGGTGACGATGACTTCATCAAAGGAAAGCGCGAAGGCCAGCATGCCGCCCGCCAGCAGGGCCGAGCTGATTTGCGGCAATACGACATGGCGGAATGTCTGGAAGCCGTCGGCGCCAAGATCCATAGAGGCCTCGATCATCGACGGCGACAGGCGGCGGAAGCGCGCCAGCACGTTGTTGTAAACCACGACAATGCAGA
>JANNFZ010000060.1:0-2546 GCA_031380375.1 Hyphomicrobiales bacterium | reverse complement strand
CGATAAGGGCAGCGAATAAGTGGAGAAACACCATGTTTCATCTCCTTTCGCAGCCCATATAGGACTACAAACCTGTCCTGTCAAGATGTTTTTTCCTGTCCAGGGCTTTTTTGCACAAAGCGCGTATAGACCCATCCGACGCCGATCAGGCACAGACCCAATCCCATCAGGCTTGCAATGCGCCACAAGCCGCTGAGGTCGGCCAAATCAAACACAAACACCTTGAGCACCGTCGCCACCATGACAGCAAGCCCGCCATAGCGGATGTTTTGCCGGTCAAGTTTGATGCCGGCCAGGAAAATCAGGATCGCCAGCGTCAGCCAGGCCAGTGACACGGCATAGGATTCGGCATCACTCAAAAATTCAATGTCGATGGTGAAATCCTGGAACAGGCGCTTCACCTGCAAAGTGACGAACATCAGCAGCAACAGAAGTGCAAATACACCACAGGCGTTGCGCCACTTGGCCAATCCAAGTCCATCAAGCTTGCGGGCCATGAGCGCCAGCAACGGCACGGGTGCCAGGTAGGACAGCCACAATGCATTGAAAACCCGGCCGCCCTCGACAATGTCGCCGGTCACCACCGGATTGCGGATCGTCAGTATACTGAGGAATACAAGGCATGAAGCCGCCAGCAACACGCGCGAACCCCACAGGGAAACAAGTGACGAGAACAAATGTTGCCGATAGGCAAGGCCGTAAGCCGCACCCATCCAGGCCAACGCGTGCGCTGAGAGTTCGAGAAGCCCGAAATTCCCGTTTGTAATTCCGCCCGCAATGATGACCCTGAGTTCCAGCGAAACAAGTGCGATGGCGAGGCCCAGCGACAGTCCCTCAAGGGCGATGCGATGCCGGGCAAAACCCTCGAGCTTCAGCCATCGCGACGCCTGCCAGAGCAATGCAGCCGTAATGCCATAGCCGTAAATCGGCCAATGGGCACCAAGCGGCAGACCCGTGGGTTCACCCCAGAATTCCCGGCCAAAGAACAATCGCGCCGCCGCAAATCCGCCAAGTCCCGCCGCAATGGCAGCGAGCCACGGCAAGGCCATGCGCCGCGTTGCAAATGCACCGGCTGCGGCCAGCACAGCAACGGCCAGCGTCATCCACACGCCGTCGAGCAAACGGTCAATGGCAAAGACCGCAAGGAGTGCCGCTCCTGCAAGCAGGATTTCCGCCGCCCGCGACGCCGTTGCCTGCACCCGATCAGCAAAACCCGCGAGAATAGCCGCAGCGGCGGCACCAAGAATCGCCCAGCCACTTTGAGCCATGGTGAAATCTGCCCGCCCCCAGGCACCGAACAAAAACAGCAGCGCCGAACCACTGGCGAGTATGGCCCAAGGGCGTTTCTCGTTGCGCCATTGCACGCCCGCAAGGCCAACCGCCGTGAACGCCACCGTTGCCACCAGCATGGCATTGCGGAAACGTGGCGGCTCGAAGAGTCCCGGAACTGTCGACCAGAAGCCGCGCTCATCCATGGCCCATTCATGGAACCCGACGTCGGGCCAGTTCATGAGGACAACAAGCGATGCCAGTGCTGCGGCAATGGGTGCCACCACCATGCCGTCACGCCACCAACCGAAACCCGTGAGTGCCGCCATGCCGACAGCCAACATCAACAGCGCCCGCATATCGTGGTTCGATTGGTGCACAAGCCCGGCAAGCACAAGAGCCATGACCGCCAGCCCCGCAACGGCAATCTGCATGGGTGGCAGCATGTTCTTGGGATCAGCAAGCGAACCCAATTGCGGCGCACGAATGGCCAGACCTTTTGGCAGGAAGACCGCCGCCGCGCCTGCCGCCAACGCGAAAAACCCGATGGCAACAATCTGGTCGGTCGCGAAGAACCCATTGAGCCACATGAGAGCCCAGGCGAGCGAACCCGCGAGAGCCGCAAATCCCGCCCACCACCAGACGCGTTGGCGCAACAGCCACAGGGTCGCCGCAAGAATCACAAGGAGGAATGCGAAGAATCCCCAGACACTCGGATACTCGGAAGGCACCAGTGCCGGTGCCACATAGGAACCCACAAGCCCGAGTGCTGCAATTAGCGGCCCTTGCCGCAGCGACAGCCACAAGGCGCCGAGCGCAATGGCCACAAGCAACGGGAAACAGACGGTAGGCGACAGAATGTCGTAAAGCGCATAGGCCGCATAGATCACACCAAAGGCGATTGTGAGACCAGCAGCCGAAAGTGCGGCTGGCACATAGCCCTTGGCCAACGCATCATCACGTTGGCGCAGCCACTCGCTTGCTGCAACCAAGGCCCCGCCAAATGCAAGTCCGATCACAACGCGCAGCAGCGGTGGAATCAAGCCGTTGTCATGGGCATATTTGACAAACAACAATCCGCCCAGCGCTATGGCCACGCCACCCACCCACACAAACCAGCGCGAAGCGAGCGCATTCTCCATGTCGCGTTTTGGAATTGCAGGCGGCGGAACCGCGACAACCGCCGGTTTCGGCGGCACGGCGCTTTCGACCACAGATCCCGGCGTGGTGGGGATTTTGACCGCCGGTTCTGGTATTGGCGCGACAATCTTTTCAAC
>JANNFZ010000005.1:0-6898 GCA_031380375.1 Hyphomicrobiales bacterium | reverse complement strand
GGTGACGCGGGCCGAAATCGAAGACATTCGCGGCGTTGCCATTTCCAAAGGCACGCTCGACATTCTTCTTGATATCGGTTGGGCAAAGATGCGCGGGCGCCGCAAGTCACCGGGGCGGCCTGTGACCTATGGCACCACCGAAGCCTTCATGCAGCAATTCGGCCTGAACGAAATCACCGATCTTCCGGGCCTGCAGGAATTAAAGGCGGCTGGACTTCTCGACGGCAATCTGCCGCCGGGCTTTGATGTTCCGGTTCCGCAAATGTCCGATGAATTGTCGCCGGATGAAGAGCCGCTTGATGGCACCGAGCAGATGCCGCTCGAGATGCACCTGCCGGATCCGGACCAACCTCCGGAAAGCTAAAGGGCATTTCCGCCTTTACCTTAATGCTTCATGCTTAACGGGGATGACCCTGCGTTTACCATAGGTACCGCTGGCAAAACCGCGGCACTTTGCGTAGATTTTTAGCGATCAGTTTGACTGGCACCGACGGACACTCCAAACCCGAAGCGCCGCTCCAAACGAGGGGTTGCTGCCGTGCACCAGGCAAGCGCCCCTCATGCACCCTTCGCGCAGCATCATGCTGCCAGCAAAGGTCCAGCGGACTCAGGCCCGCCGCATCTCCTGAGACCTCTGGTCCGCCGGTCCGGGCTTGAATTGAGTGGCCTCCTCGATTCCCCAGGGCCTGGACCGGCATCTTTTCCACGAGATTGGCCACCTTGCCAACAAAAAAAGGCGCCTCTTCAGACGCCTTGTCCGTGTCAGGCCGGGCCTGTTACTTGATCTTGGTTTCCCTGAATTCCACGTGCTTGCGGACCACGGGATCATACTTCTTCATGGAAAATTTCTCGGTCTTGGTGCGGGAATTCTTCTTGGTAACATAGAAGAAGCCGGTGTCGGCAGTTGATGCCAACTTGATCTTGATAACGTTGCCCTTGGCCATAATTCACTCCGATGCGGGATTTGGGGGCGATAGACCTGAATCAACCCGCAAAGTCAAGTTTTGTGGTTCAGGGTCTGTGGCGAAACCATGCATGCGCAGGGCCCATTGCAGGCCGATGATCGCGCCCTTGACGCGCGGCAGCAGCCAAAGCGTAAACAGCAGCGTCAGTGGCAGCCAGATCGCAAAATGCAGCCACAATTCGGGATGCCAGAGTTTTTCGACCACGAGCAGAGCCGGCACGATGATGTGTCCCACCACCATTATGGTGAAATAGGGCGGCGCATCATCGGCGCGGTGGTGGTGGAAGTCAGCGCCACAGGCGCGGCATGTCGTGTGTGTGGTCATGTAGCTTGAAAACAAGCGACCTTTTCCACAAGCCGGGCAATGGCTGGCGAAGCCCCGGAATGTAGCCGATTTCCAGTTGCGATTGGGTGTTTGCATGGGGCCACTATGCGGATGGCGGCGGGTATACTCAAATCCGCCTGCGGTCGCAGCGGCAACGGGACGCAAGCGTTCAGCGGCGCTTGCCGCCTGGCCGTTTTACGCGATGGCGGCCAATGCGGGAGGGTTTTTGTCCCTTCTTGCCATCAGAAACCATGTCGAATTTGAGCCCACCTTTGACGGGGGCCACTTCGGCAAGTTTTACCTCAACTGTGTCGCCCATTTGGAAAGTTTCCCCGGTTTCCTGCGAGACAAGCGCATGGCGCACGTCATCGAGCACATAGAAGCTGCGGCCAAGTGTGGAAACGGGAACAAAGCCATCGGCTCCGGTCTCGTCCAGCGTGACAAAGAGGCCTGCCCCGACGACGCCGCTGATCCTCGCCTTGAACGTGGCGCCAATCCGCGTGGCCAAATGGGCCGCAACCAAGCGATCGGTGGTTTCGCGCTCGGCAATCATGGCGCGGCGTTCGGTGGCGGAAATCAGTTCGGCGGTTTCCTTTAGATTGGTCCGGTCGGTTTCCGAAAGTCCGTCGGGTCCCAGTTTCAAGGCCGAGATCAAGGCGCGATGCACGATGAGGTCGGCATAGCGGCGAATAGGCGAGGTGAAATGTGCGTAGTTCGCAAGAGACAGACCGAAGTGCCCGGCATTGTCGGGACTGTAAATCGCTTGTGCCTGTGAGCGCAGTACCACCTCATGCACCAGACGTTCGTGGGGCGTGCCACGCGCCGCGCCGAGAATGCGGTTGAAGTGGCTGGAACGCACCACTTGGCCAAGCGCAAAGGGGATATTCACGGTCTTCAGGAATTCGCTCAATGAGCGGAGTTTTTCCTGGGACGGGTTTTCATGAACGCGAAACAGCAACGGCGTCTGCGCTTTGATCAGTGTCTCCGCAGCGCAGACATTGGCCTGGATCATGAATTCCTCGATCAGGCGGTGGGCATCGAGCCGCTCCGGCACAACGACCCGTTCGACATTGCCCAAACCGTCGAGAATGATCTTCTTTTCCGGCAGGTCGAGTTCCAGCGGCCCCCGTTGGTCCCGCGACTTGCCGAGTGCAGCATAGGCCGCCCAGAGGGGTTGCAGCGCAGACTTCAGCAGGTCGCGAGCCTTTTGTGGACCAGCCCCGTCAATGGCGGCTTGCGCGTCCTCATAGGCAAGCTTCGCAGCTGAACGCATGATGGCGCGCGAGAAGTGATGACGGAGCTTTTTACCCTTTGCATCGAAGACCATATGGCAGGCAAGAGCCGGTCGGTCCTCGCCTTCGCGCAATGAACAGAGATCATTGGAAATGCGTTCCGGCAACATGGGCACCACGCGATCCGGAAAATAGACCGAGTTGCCGCGCTTGCGGGCTTCTTTGTCGAGAGCAGATTGTGAATGCACATAGACCGCAACATCAGCAACGGCGACGATGAGTTTGAAGCCACCCGGATTGCTTTCGTCGTCATCAGGTGCGGCCCAAACGGCATCATCATGGTCACGGGCATCGCGGGGGTCGATGGTGAGGAGCGGCAGATGGCGCAAGTCCTCGCGGTTGGCAGGCGAAAAATGTTCGAGCGTTCGCACTTCCTCTTCCACAGAGGATGGAAATTGATCGGGAATGCCGTGGGTATGAATGGCAATCAATGATGTGTTGCGCGGATCATTGGCATCACCCAAGCGCGCGCGAATGCGGGCCTGCGGCAATCCCCGGGCAGCAGGCTTTGTCACTTCCGCCGTGACCAATTCACCATCGCGGGCGCCACCCTCATCGCCATGGGGTACATGGTAGTCGTAGCGGTCCTTCTTGCCCGACGGACTTATGCGGCCGTGATTTCCGGGGCCGGCGCGATAGATGCCGACCACGCGCAAGGATTCGCGGGACAGGGGGCGCATGATTGTTGCCTGATGGGCATAGGTTTGGCGGTTCGGCGTGGCTTCAATGCGCGCCAGGAAACGGTCGCCGATGCCGGGGGCACTGGTTTTGCCGGGCTCGTGTCGGACAAGAATATGCGGTCTTGCGCCTTTGGCTTCGGCCCATTCAACTGGCACGGCAAAGGCCTGTCCCTCGCTGTCGATGCCTTCGACTTCGAGTACGGTTACCGGTGGCAGGCTCGCTGTTCCAGTCAGTCTCTTGCCGCGCTTTTCCAGTGCACCTTTTTCCTCAAGAGACCTCAGTAACGCTTTGAGACCAATCTTGTTTTGGCCTGTCAGTCCGAAGGCCTTGGCAATCTCGCGCTTGCCCACGACGCCCGGTGACGTGGCGATGAAATCGGTGATCTCGGCTTCCGACGGGAAGGCAAACGTTCTTGGCTTTTGCCGTTTTACGGGGCGGGGAGGCTTTGTCACTACGCCGCCGGGGCCAGTTTCTGGGCAGTTTTTTTGGCGGGTGCCTTCGTTGCCTTTTTTGCTTTTTTCTTGGCCGCTTTCTTGGCAGGCTTCGTCGCTTTTAGTTTGGCACCGGTCTTCTCGGCGCGCTCGGCGATGAGGGCGATGGCCTGATCCGTTGTTATCGTCTCTGGTGTCATGCCTTCCGGCAAGGTGGCATTGATCTTGCCGAACTTGACATAGGCACCATAGCGCCCGCCCATGACGGAGATATTGCCCGTGCCGTTGGGATGGGCACCGAGATCTTTGAGCGCACCCGGCCTTGCCCTTGTGCTGGGGCCACGGGCGCGTTTTTCAGCCAGCAGGTCAACCGCCCGGTTGATGCCGACGGTATAAACATCGTCGGGGTCTTTCAGGTTGGCGTAAGTGCCGTCGTGCAGAATGAAGGGTCCGAAGCGGCCAAAGTTTGCGACGATTGGTGTTTTGGTTTCGGGATGAATGCCAATCTCCCGGGGCAATGACAAAAGCTTCAAAGCCTGCTCCAACGTGATGGCTGCGGGATCACGGCCCTTGGGGATCGAGGCGCGCTTCGGCTTCGCGCCGTCTTCCGTGGCCTCACCCAATTGCAGATAGGGTCCAAAACGTCCGATGCGCCGCGTGACATTGGCTCCGGTTTCCGGATCGGTGCCAAGCACGATACCGTCGAACGGCACCGCTTCGGGTGCTCCGTCCAGCGGTACCGTCATCTGGCGGGTGTATTTGCAGTTGGGATAATTTGTGCAGCCCACGAAAGTGCCGAATTTCGACAATTTCAGCGACAGCTTGCCATCGGCGCATGATGGACAGGCCCTGGCATCGCCACCATCGGCGCGCGCCGGAAAAATATGCGGTGCCAACAGGTCGTTCAAGTTGTCGATGACCTCAGACACGCGAAGATCTTTCACGTCGGCGATCGAAGCTGCGAACTTCTCCCAGAACTCCCGCAGCACCTGCTTGTAGGCGAGATCGCCTGCCGAAACCCTGTCGAGTTTTTCTTCGAGATCGGCAGTGAAATCATATTCCACATAGCGCATGAAAAAGGATTCAAGGAACGCCGTCACGACGCGGCCCTTGTCCTCGGGGATCAGGCGTTTCTTGTCGATGCGCACATAACCACGGTCGCGCAGCGTCGTCATGATCGCGGCGTAAGTCGAGGGCCTCCCAATGCCAAGTTCTTCCAGGCGCTTGGTGAGTGAGGCTTCGGAGTAGCGCGGCGGCGGCTCGGTGAAATGCTGGGTCGGTGTGATCGCCGTGACGCCAATCGAGTCGCCACGCGCCATGGCAGGAAGTCTTCGAGAATCCTCGTCTTCGCCGTCGTCGAGATCTTCATTGTAGATGCGCAGGAATCCGTCGAACTTCACGACCGATCCATTGGCCCTGAAGGAATAGTGCTTGCCGTCTTTGCCGGTGGTGCCGATGTCGGCGGTGGTGCGCTCAAGCTCGGCACTTTCCATCTGGCTTGCAATGGTGCGCTTCCAGATCAGGTCATAGAGCGCCAGTTGATCGGCATCGAGGGCCTTGCGCAAGCTGTCAGGTGTTTTCGACGGGTCCGTCGGGCGCACAGCTTCATGGGCTTCCTGGGCGTTTTTCAACTTGCTTGTATATTGGCGTGGCGAAGACGGCAGGTAGGGTTCGCCGTAGATTTTCAGGATGGCATTGCGGGTCTGGGCAATGGCTTCCGGTGCCATGTCGGCTCCGTCGGTTCGCATATAGGTGATGAGGCCCACTGTCTCACCGCCGATATCAACACCTTCATAGAGGCGCTGGGCGATTTGCATGGTGCGTGATGAAGAGAAGCCGAGCTTGCGTGATGCTTCCTGTTGCAATGTCGATGTGCGGAAGGGCGGGAAAGGATGGCGTTTGGCGGGTTTGCTTTCGACCGAGTCGACCTGAAAGGGCTGTCCCTTGATGGCGGCATGGATGACGTTGGCGGAATCTCCGGTGCCAAGCGCAAGCTTTTCGAGGCGCTTGCCATCGATTTGCGTCAGGGCCGCTTCAAAAGCCACACCCTTCGGCGTTGTGAATTTGCCGTCGATGCTCCAGTATTCCTGGGCCCGGAAGGCTTCGATCTCGAGTTCCCGGTCACAGACGAGGCGAAGTGCCACGGATTGCACACGCCCTGCCGAGCGGGCACCAGGCAATTTGCGCCACAGCACCGGCGAAATTGAAAAGCCCACGAGATAGTCAAGGGCGCGGCGGGCGAGATAGGCGTCGACCAGTGCCATGTCGACGTCGCGGGGATGCGCCATGGCTTCGAGGATCGCCGATTTGGTGATGGCGTTGAAGGCGACGCGTTTGACGTCCTTGCCTTTTAGCGCACCTTTCTTGCCCAGCACATCAAGGAGGTGCCAGGAAATGGCTTCGCCCTCACGATCAGGGTCGGTGGCGAGGACCAGACGGTCGGAGGTTTTCAACGCTGCTGCTATTTCAGAAACCCGCTTCTGGGCCTTGCTGTCGACTTCCCAGGCCATGGCAAAATCCTCGTCAGGACGGACGGAACCATCCTTCGGGGGCAAATCGCGGATGTGACCATAGGAGGCGAGGACCGTGAAATCCTTGCCCAGATACTTGTTTATAGTCTTGGCTTTTGCGGGAGATTCTACAACAACAACAGTCATTTAACTCTTTCTGTTTGGGCTTTGTGCAAACCCTTGCAGGGGCCCAAAGCGGGCCGGGCCTATATAGGCATTGTTTCGCGATAGCAAGGGAAGGGGCCATCCATGCGTAACTGGTGACCATGGTTTGCGCGCTTTGGCAGTGGCGTCCACGTCGACCATTGTGTGACAAGGGGACGAAAGAATCTCCCGGCCGATGCCCTCCGACAGCAATTCATCTCTGCCAAATTTTGAAGGCCGCAAGGGCGGGGCCCTCACCTTTGCGGCGATTTTTTCACTCGAGTCTTTCGTCCGCGCTCTGAACGCCAGCGTCATCCCCATCCAAGCCTATGAGCTGTTGGGGTCGAGCCGCAACGTCGGCATTCTCACCACGCTGGTTTCTGCGGCGGTGCTCACAACCACGCTCATGCTGCCGCTGGCCTTTGGCCATGTACGCAGGCGTTGGGCCTATACATTCGGCATTTCATTTTCCATTGCAGCCGCCCTGTTTCTGGCAAGCCATACGGTTGTTGGACAGGTGGTCGGCTATTACCAGAGCGGAACAGGGGCAT
>JANNFZ010000573.1:0-2346 GCA_031380375.1 Hyphomicrobiales bacterium | reverse complement strand
CCAAGCTTCCGACAATCGCCGCCATGGCCTACAAATATCACATTGGTCAGCCCTTCGTTTATCCTCAGAACAACCTGTCCTATGCCGCGAATTTCCTGCGCATGTGCTTTGCCGTTCCCTGCGAGGACTATGTGGTGAACCCGGTCCTGGCGCGCGCCATGGACCGCATTTTTGTTCTCCATGCCGACCATGAGCAGAATGCCTCGACATCGACGGTGCGACTTGCCGGCTCTTCCGGTGCCAATCCCTTTGCCTGCATTTCTGCAGGTATCGCCTGCCTTTGGGGCCCGGCCCATGGCGGCGCCAATGAAGCCGCCTTGAAAATGCTGAGCGAGATCGGGAGACCCGAGAACATTCCGGCATTCATCGAGAAAGTGAAGGACAAGAATTCCAACATCCGCCTGATGGGCTTTGGCCACCGCGTGTACAAAAACTACGACCCGCGCGCCAAGATCATGCAGCAGACCGCCCGCGAAGTGTTCGATCTGTTGGGCGTCACCGAGGACCCGCTTTTGCAGGTCGCCCTGGAACTTGAAAAATTGGCGCTGTCCGATGACTATTTCATCTCGCGCAAGCTCTATCCCAATGTGGATTTCTATTCGGGCATCATCCTGCGGGCCATGGGCTTCCCCACATCGATGTTCACCGTGCTTTTTGCGCTGGCCCGCACTGTCGGCTGGATTTCACAGTGGAAGGAAATGATCGAGGAACCGAACCAGCGCATTGGCCGTCCGCGCCAGCTCTACACAGGTCCTGTGAAGCGCAACTACGTGCCGATGGCGAAACGGTAAATCTACAGACTGCGCTCATCCATCAGCATGGCGCCGATTTCCGCCTCGGCGACTTTCTTGCCGTCGACATGGGCTTCGGCGTGGTATTTCCAGACCGGCGGACGCTTCTGCGCCAGCTTGACGTGGAAATGAACCGTATCGCCGGGGCCCACCGGCCTGCGGAAACGGGCCTTGTCGATCGACATGAAGAATACGAGTTTTCCCGCATCCGCCTCGCCCCGTGACTCCAACACAAGTGCTCCCGCCGCCTGGGCCATGGCTTCGACGAGCAATACCCCAGGCATAACCGGGCGACCCGGAAAATGGCCCTGGAAAAACGGCTCGTTGATGGTCACGTTCTTGATCGCCGTGCCGCTTTCCTCGCCGTGGATATTGATCATCTTGTCGATGAGCAGGAAGGGATAGCGGTGCGGCAGCAGCTTCAGGATGCGGGTGATGTCGATGGATTTTCCGGCGGGCTGGTCACTCATGGCGAGTCTAGAAGCGCGACCCGATGGAGAACTGGAACTTCTCCACTGTGTCGGTGTCTTCCTTGAGCAGCGGATAGGAGAGTTCGAAGCGCAAGGGTCCGAACGGAGATTCCCACAAGATGCCGCCACCCACCGAGGCCCTGAGCGAAGCGGCATCAGAGACTGTGCAATCGTTGGTCTTTGTGCCAAAGTGGCATTCGCCGCCAGGGCCCCGCGCTTCGCTTTCCACGCCGGAATTGAAGACGGTACCAAAATCGCTGAAGGCCACACCCTGGATGCCAAGGGCTTCGGGTATGAAAGGCAGCTTGAACAAGGCTTCGACCGTGCCGATGGCGTAGGTCTGGGCACCGATTGAATCATAGCTTCCGTCGTTGCCGAGTTGCTTTGGACCAATGCCGGCGGCCGCAAAGCCGCGGAATGTGCTGCCGCCTTTGAAGAACCGGTCTTCAATGGACACATCACTTCCGAAGGGCTGGATGTAACCCACATTGCCTTCAAGCTTGAAAGTCACTTGGTCATCCAGCACAGAATAGAAATACCAGCCACTGGCCTCCAGGGCGCCATAGCGTGCGTCACCACCAAGCCCCGCCACTTCGGCCTGAATCTGGCCACGGAAACCAAAAAGCGGCTTGTTGGGGTCATCAAGGCTGTCATAGGTCAGGCTCGCCGAAAGCGCCGACTTGATGGTCGTGCCTTCCTGCCGGATGACTTCAGGTGATGCCGTAAAAGGATTAATGCCATCCACACTGCGATGGGCAAAAAGATACTTGAGCGTCATCGAGGTATCGTCATTCAGCTTGAAGCCGGCACGCAGCGCGGCACCCAGTTGTTCGCTCTTGTAGGACGACGAGGCTACAAGGTCAGAGCGGTTGGCAAAAACGTCGATGCCTGCCGCAATCGGCATGTCGAGGAAATAGGGATCAGTGAAGCTCAGGTCGAGTGCCTGTTTTTTGAAGCTGACACGCGTGTTGATGCTCGCCTGGTAACCTCGGCCAAACAAGTTCCGTTCGCTCAGGCTGACGGAGCCCACCGCGGTTTCAACCGAGGAATAGCCGATGCTGAAGGTGATGCTGCCTGTCGATTTC
>JANNFZ010000554.1:0-2742 GCA_031380375.1 Hyphomicrobiales bacterium | reverse complement strand
CGAAGGGCACATTGCCCAACATGGCCGACATGGGTGCAGCACCCGTGACGGCGAGAAACAGCACGCCGATGAGGCCCACGGCCTTTGATTGAAGTTTATTGACGGATTTGTCACCGGAGACGTCTATGGTCCCGGCCGTTGCTTTCTGAGCCATGCGGCCCTCCCTCTGTTTGTTCCCCCAAGGCTTCTTGTGGCTCCCTTATGTGGGGGAGTCCGGAGGCTTGGTTCCGGTGCCACTTAAAGTCTAAATTGCCGGGCTTGCCAAGGGGAAGAGGGCTCGCAACTCCCCTGCGGCCATGACATGGCAATAGATCATGTTGATGATTTCCAGTTCGCTGCGGTGCAACGTGCCGCTTGCCGCAGCACAGCAATCTTCCAGCACGATGACCTGGTAGCTCTCGTCAGCGAGGCTGCGAACCGTGGAGGAGATGCACTGGTCGGTGAAGATCCCTGTGCAAACCACTGTTTTAATGCCAAGATTATTGAGGATCAGGCGCAAGTTCGTGCCTGTCAAGGCGGAATCGGTAGTTTTGGTGACAATGATCTCGTCGCCTTGTGGTGCCAACTCGGGCACGATTTGCGAGGGCGCATCATTCTTGGGCAAAAGAAGGTTGTTCCAGCCCGGCATTTTCTGGGAGAGCGAACGGTCGCGGCCATCGCGGGTGTGGCTGGCGATTCGGGCGAAGAGGCATTCGATGCCGAGGCCCCGGGCGAAGGCCAGCATCTTCGCCGTGTTGGGAATGACGGTTTGGTGCATGCGCTCATGGAACGGCGTCCAGAGATCATAACGGCGCTGTTCGTCGGGCGTCAACGAGGTGCGGTCTGGCCTCTCCAAATATGTGTTCTGGATGTCGATGACGAGGAGTGCTGTCTCGCGGGGCACGATGACGGGATCATCGGGAGCGGGTGCGCCCATGTAATAGAGTGAGCGGTGGTCAGTTTTCCAGGACATGTTCATCTACCCCTCTTCCGCTTCGCAGCTTCATGCTGCTCGGCACCTTCTCCCACAAGGGGAGAAGGTTGAATGAGCAAGCACGTCCAAAATCCCAACCCTCGCCCCTCGCGGGAGAGGGTGAACGCGGAGCGTTCGGGAGAGGGGCTAGACCTACTCACAACAACTCATCGCCCGTTGATGGCAGAAGCACGAAGCCATAATCGGCACATCGGCACGGGCGGCAGCGATGTCGAAGCGTTGCTTGATGATCGTGGCTTCGGGCAGGCGGCCAAGGCGCGTCAGACATTCGTGATAGCCATGCAGGCTCCACACGGTGTCGGGATGCTGGCACGGGCGGCGCAATGTGTGATCAAGCCCAAGGTCGGCGCGATAAACGGCAGCGGCCTCCTCGATTTGTCCTTGTTCAAGAAGCAGCGCACCCAGTGCATGACGGGCCGGCTGCATCCAGCCCCAAGGCTCGTCATAGGGCAGATTGTCATCAAGCTCGACGGCACGGTTGAGGTGGGCGAAGGCCTTGGCGTGGTCGCCTTTGCGATAGTCAATTTCGCCCGCCATCATTTCTGCGGCAACAGCGAGAATATCGAGAGCGGTATTGTTGAAAAGATAGCGCGTCTCCGGCACGCGCAATACGGCCTTGTGGAAAAGTGCGGATTCTGTTTCGGCCTTTGACACGTCACCCGTCGCCGCATGGGCCACCGCCTTGGCATAGTGGATCATCGCCGTGGTGACTGAGAACAGCGCTTGATCCTTGGGGAGTTCTTGCGCCTTGATGTCGTTCCATTTGCCAAAGCGGATATAGACGTGCTGCTTCACCGGCACGAACGCCTCCAGCCAATCGGCCATGGGCGGACTTTCGATGCGCAGAAGCTTTGTCGGCAATCCTGCGGCAAGTTCTTCGGCGGCGGCCAGTGCCACGGCATATTGGCCAGAAAACATCGCGCCATAGACCTGGAAGTGGGCGTTGTGGCAGCGGTACAGCGAATAGAAATTGATGGCGCCATGCGCTTTCAGATATTTGCGGTCGGCAGCCATGGCCGTGCCATTCCACGCGACCACCGCAGGATAGTGTCCGCACAAAACATCAATGTGGGTTGGCATGTGTTGCAAATGGCCTGCATCGGGCACAAGGTCGCGCAGTGCATCGGCCTGAGGGAGTGCGCGCTCAGGGTTCGGCGACATTTCCATGAGATGAATATACATGTGGAGCAATCCGGGGTGGGACATGCCGCCCTGTTGTTTCATGGCTTTTTCAAGGACAGCGATGGCTTCCAGCGTGTCGGCCCCTTCGGCTGGTTTTCCAGTTGCGATATCCCAGAGCGCCCAGGGCGTGCGGTTCATAATGGCTTCGGCGAAAAGTGCCGCCACGTCATGGTCGTTGCCGTGGGTGGCGTAGACGGCGCGCATGGCAGCGGCATAGTCATCGTTCCAAATCGGCGTCGCGTGATCCGGATTGGCGTCGGGGTAACGCAGGAGCAGCGCTTTGGCCAAGGCCTGTTCGACAGGTGTGGCTTTGGCCAGAAGTGTTTGGGCCTTGAGTGTTGCGGCGCGGGCTGTTTTCAACGAGCGTTTGAGGTCAACGACGTCAAAGGCCTTCCATTGCTTGTTGTAATTGGGGCCAGCGGCATAGGCGATGCCCCATTGCGCCATCAGGCTCTTGGGATCGGCCTTGGCGGATTTCCGGAAACAACGCACTGCCTCATCGTGATTATAGCCGTAGCACCAAGCCAGCCCCCGGTCGAACCAGACTTGCGCGTCTTTGCTTTTTGTGGCTTTGCGACTGTAACTGC
>JANNFZ010000527.1:0-6752 GCA_031380375.1 Hyphomicrobiales bacterium | reverse complement strand
GCTGCGAGTGCCGCGAGCCGCAAACTCTATGAGGACATTGGCTTCGAGGTTTTGCGCCATACAAGCTATGTGGGCCATGAATATTACCGGCGCCTGAAACCGCTTGCGGCACTCGAAAAGGCATTGCGCCCGATCATCGTCCGGGCTGACCTGCCGATCATTTCGGCAAACCTGTTGATCTTGCGCAAACCCTTGCGGCAGTGACTATAACAGCGGCCAGGTGTCGCTGATCTTGTAGCCGCCGGGCCAGGGATCATCCGGATCGAGCATCAAGGTTGATGTGCCGCTGATCCATGCCCGTCCGGTGATTTCGGGAATGATGGCTGTTATGTCGCCGACCCTGGTCTCGCCGGTGATCTTTCCGGTGAAACGCGATTCAATCACCGAACGGCCGATATAGCTGTCACCCAATTTCATCAGGCCCCTGGCATGGAGCACCGCCATGAGAGCCGAGCAGCCGGTACCTGTCGGAGAGCGGTCAAGCTTGCCTGGATTGACCACGCAGGCATTGCGCGAGGTGAGTATGCCGTTTTCAGGTTCGAGCTTGCCGCGCATGAAGCAGAAGGAATAGTGCTTCCAATCCGGAAGGTCAGGATGGTGGAAGGGCAGTTGCTGATTGGCAGCGCGGACAATCTTCCGGCCGATCTCCGCCACATGTTTTGCATCCTCGGGCGTGATGGCAAGGCCGAAGTCAGAGGCATCAGCCATGACAAAGCTGTCGCCGCCGAAAGCTGTATCAACTGTCACAGTGCCATGGCCTTCGACTTCAAGCTTTGCGGCAAGCGTGTGGGCGAAAGCCGGGACATTGCGCAGTGTGATGGATTTGGCCTTGCCGTTTTCGCAAAGGGCACGCACTTCAATCAATCCGGCGGGCGCTTCAAGGATCATCCGGGTTTCCGGTTCCACCATCGCAATGATGCCGGTATCGAGCAGCACCGTCGCCACGCAAATGCAATTTGACCCGGACATGGGTGGTGTGTCTTCCGGCTCCATGATGATGAAGGCGGCATCGGCCTTCGGATTTTTCGGTGGCACCAGCAGATTGACATGGCGGAACACGCCGCCACGCGGTTCGTTGAGCACGAAGTTCCGCAAAGTTTGATCGCGCGCAACAAAGCGCGACTGTTCCCAGATCGTGTCACCGGGCGGTGGGGCCACTCCACCCACAATCACATCACCGACCTCGCCCTCGGCGTGGCAGTTGACGATGTGGATGGCCTTGGTTGTGTGCATTGCAGGCCCTCATCCGCCCTGGCGGGCACCTTCTCCCATCGCGCTGCGCACGACGGGCGAAGGCCAAATTTGCCCTCGCCCGCGCAAAGCGTGGGAGAGGGTGGCCCTCGACTTGATCGGGGGCCGGGAGAGGGCGGAGAAACTCACAAATCCCCGGTCACGCATTTTCTGGCCAGCGCCTTGTATTGCTTGACGGTGAAGGCCACGGGGTTTGATTCATGGGTCGGGTCCTTGTGGGCCATGGCGGCGACCTCATCGAGGCGCTTTGTGTCGATGCCGATTTCCGAGAGCTTGTGGGGAATGCCGCATTCTTTTCGAAGTGCCAGCACGAATTTCATGAAGCCATTGAAGCCGCCCTTGATGCCGAGATAGGCGGCAACGCGCTCGATCTTCTTTTCGACCTTCTTGCGGTTGGCCTTCAGCACATAGGGCATGATGATGCCATTGAGTGTGCCGTGGTGGGCGTCATAGAGGCCGCCGAACGGATGCGAAAGTGCATGGATTGAACCAAGGCCTTTCTGGAAGGCGGTGGCCCCCATGGAGGAGGCAACGAGCATGTTGCCGCGGGCCTCGAGGTCTTTGCCCTTTTTCACGGCTTTCGCGAGGTTCTCCTTCACCAGGCGCATGCCTTCCAAAGCCACACCTTCAGCGAGCGGGTGATAGAGGGTCGTGCAATAGGCTTCGAGACAATGGGCGAAAGCATCAAAGCCTGTGGCTGCGGTGAGGCGGGGCGGCAATCCCACCGTCAGTTCCGGATCGAGGACGGCATATTTTGGCATGACATCGGGATGGAAGATGATCTTCTTCTCGTGGGTCACAGGGTGGGTGATGACGCCCGCACGGCCCACTTCCGAACCGGTGCCGGCGGTTGTGGGAATGCAGATGTTGGGGGCGATTTTTGAAGCATCGGCCCTGGTCCACCAGTCACCCACGTCTTCCAGATCGAAAATTGAAATTGTCTGGGCATGCATGAGGGCAATCATCTTGCCGGTGTCCAGCGCCGAACCGCCGCCAAAACAAATGACGCCGTCATGGTGGCCGGCGCGATAGGCCTTGCATCCCGCGACCACATTTTCTTCTGATGGATTGGGGCGGACATCGGAAAACATCGCAACGCCAAGGCCGGCGGCTTTGAGATCAGCCATGATGTTTTTCACCATGTCGGTGGCGGCCAAGCCCTTGTCGGTCACGAAAAGGGGCTTTGCCATGCCTGCGGATTTGCTCAAGGCGGCGAGATCCCTGACGCGCCCCGCGCCATAGCGGATGGGGTTGGGAAAGTTGAAGTTGCGGTTGCTGATGGTCATGGATGTTCCTCTTTTTGTCAGTATTGCTCGAAGCCGCGGCGGATTTCCCAGTCGGTGACGCGGCGGTCATATTCGAACTGCTCCCACTTGGCGGTGTGGACATAATGGTCGATGACGTCATCGCCGAAGGCCTTGCGCAGAAGTTTCGAACCGTCGAGCAGGGCAGTTGCTTCGCGCAAAGTCTTGGGGATTTCGCGGAGCTTCTTCGATTTGTCGTAGGCATCGCCGGAGAAGGCGGGTTCCAGCTTCAGTTTGTTTTCAATGCCGTGCAGTCCCGCAGCCAGAAGGGCAGCAAAGGCGAGATAGGGGTTGAGATCGGAACCGCCGACACGGCATTCAATGCGGATGGCCTTAGAGTCGGCACCGCAGACCCGGTAGCCCGCCGTGCGGTTGTCGAAGCTCCACACGGCGCGGGTCGGCGCGAAGGTGCCCGCAATAAAGCGTTTGTAGGAGTTGATATAGGGGGCGAGGAAATAGGTGATCTCGTCGGCATGGGCGAGAAGGCCCGCCACATAATGCTGCATGAGTTCCGACATGCCATGGTCGCCCGCCTTGTCCTGGAACAGGGCGGTCTTGCCATCGGCACTCCACAGGGATTGGTGGATATGCGAGGAACTTCCGGCCCAGGAAAAATTGGGCTTGGACATGAAGGTGAGGGACTGGCCCAGGCCTTGGGCAATTTCCTTGCAGGCATGTTTCAGGAAGACGTGGGTATCTGCCATGGGGAGGGCGGCATCATAGCGCACGTTGATTTCCTCCTGGCCCGCCCAAGCCTCGCCTTTCGAGTTTTCAACCGTGATGCCTGCGCCATAGAGCCCGTTGCGGATGGCCCGCATGAGGTTCTCATCCTTGCCCGTCTGCAGGATGTTGTAATCAGCGTTCAAATGCGACGGCGTGGTGAGGCTGCGGTAGCCGCCTGCATTGGCTTCCCTGAAGCTCTGGTCGAAAACATAGAACTCAAGCTCGGACGCGAAATAGGCCTTCATCTTCATGGCTGACAGACGCTCGAGCTGGCGTTTCAGAATGTTGCGGGGCGCGTGCGCCAGCGGCGAATGGTCGTGGTGGTCGAGAAGGTCACAGAGCACCAGGGCTGTCTTGGGCGACCAGGGGCAAAGCCTGATGGTCGCAAGATCCGGCTTGATGACAAAATCGCCATAGCCCTTTTCCCAGCTCGCCGCCTTGTAGCCGGGCACCGGCTCCATATCGATATCGACGGCGAGCAGATAGTTGCAGCCATGGGTTTCCTCATAGGCGCCGTCGACAAAAAAATTGGCTTCGAAACGCTTGCCCATGAGGCGGCCCTGCATGTCCGGGAAGGCAGCGATCACCGTGTCGATCTCACCTGCCTTCACGGATTTTTTGAGTGCGCCAAACGCCATGGTGCCTGTTGTCATTTTTTCTCTCCCAGTTTTGTTGCGGCTTGTGCAAGGGGCACAGTCAGATAGTTGGCCCAGGCGTTCTGCCCGGCATGGTCAGCGATCAGGGTGTTGCGGATTTCGATCATCACATGCCGGAGGCCGCGGGGGCTGGCGTGCAGGTTCATCAAGTGCATGACGCCGTCCTTGGGACCATAGGGTTCATTGAGAAAGGCCTTGTCCGGCGGAAAGGCCCTGAGCAGAAGATTGGCCAGCCAGGCATCGCGATCGAAGAGAAAGCCCACATCAAGGGTGCGGGGCTTGCCCTTGTAAACTGATGTGAAGGAATGGATTGATGTGAGAATGGTGGGTTCTCCCCGCGCGGCGCGGGCATCAAGGAAGGATTCGAGTGCGTGGTGGAAAGGCCTGGCAATGTCGCGGGTGCGGGCGAGGCGCTGCGCGGCGTTCAAATTGCGGTTGCCGGGGATTTCAAAAATCTCGCTGACCTCAGGCATGGCACCCTCGGCTTCCGGCGGGCGGTTGCAGTCATAGACGAGCCGGGAATAGCGCTGCAACACCAGCGGCGCATCGAGCAGTTTCGAAAGAATGCGGGCCGTGCCTTCGGCGCCAATGTCGAAAGCAATGTGGCGGGCAAGATCCGTCTCCGACAGTCCAAGATTGCCAAGCGCTTTTGGAATGCGGTTGGAGGCGTGTTCGCAGACCAGCACATGGGCTGATGCGCCTGCGGGATTGATGATTTCGGCGGGGTGGGGTTCGTCCGCCGTCAGAAGCGTTTCCATGGGGTTCCGTTTGTTTCCCAGTCTCTTCCCATTTTGCCGGGGGGCTTGTCAAAGCAGGCTTCGCATTCCAGCCATGCCATGACGTTTCCGGATTTGGCGGGCTTTGACTGATGGGCCTATAGCTCGGGTCGCGATGGCAGAATTCGACTATATTATCGTTGGAAGCGGCTCGGCGGGTTCGGTGATGGCCAAGCGGCTCGCCGATGCCGGGCATCAGGTGCTGGTGCTTGAATTTGGCGGCACCGACCGGGGGCCGCTTATCCAGATGCCGTCGGCGCTGTCGATCCCCATGAACATGAAGCGCTACAATTGGGGCTTTGAAACAGAGCCGGAACCGTATCTCAACGGGCGCAGGCTGGCAACGCCGCGCGGCAAGGTGGTCGGCGGTTCATCGTCGATCAACGGCATGGTCTATGTGCGCGGCCATGCCCATGATTTCGACAAATGGGAAGAAATGGGTGCCAGGGGCTGGTCGGCCAAACATGTATTGCCCTATTTCAAGCGGCTGGAAAATTCCCATGGCGGCGAGGAGGGCTGGCGGGGTGTTGACGGGCCCATGCACATGAAACGCGGGAGCAGGCTCAATCCGCTTTACCAGGCGTTCATCGATGCCGGCCGCCAGGCGGGCTATCCGGTAACCGATGACTACAATGGCCGCCAGCAAGAGGGCTTCGGCCCCATGGAAATGACCGTGCACAACGGCTTTCGCTGGTCGGCGGCCAATGCCTACTTGCGCCCCGCACTCAAGGGCAAAAATGTCAAGCTTGTCACCTATGCCTATGCGCAGCGGGTGCTGTTTGAGGGAAAGCGCGCGGTTGGTGTTGAATACAAACGCGGCGAGAAGATATTTGTCGCGAAGGCGCGGCGCGAGGTGATCATCGCGGCTTCCACCATCAATTCGCCGAAGATCCTGCAATTGTCCGGCATTGGCCCTGCGGCGGTGTTGAAGGATGCAGGCATCCCCGTTTTGCATGCGCTTCCCGGGGTTGGCGAAAACCTCCATGACCACCTGGAGATCTATTTCCAGGTGAAAAGCCGGCAGCCCATCACGCTCAATGGCAAACTCAACCTTGTGTCAAAAGGCATGATCGGGGCGGAGTGGATGTTGTTCCAGTCGGGCCTCGGCTCCACCAACCATTTTGAAAGCTGCGGTTTCATCCGTTCGGCGGCAGGCATCGAATATCCGGATATCCAGTATCACTTCATTCCCGCAGCCGTGCGCTATGACGGCAAGGCGGCGTTTTCCGGCCATGGTTTTCAGGCCCATGTCGGGCCGATGCGCAGCAAATCCCGGGGTTTCATCCGTATACGGAGCAATGAACCAAGGGAAAGTCCGCGCATCCTGTTCAATTACATGTCGCATCCCGATGACTGGACGGAATTCCGGGCTTGCGTGCGCCTGACCCGCGAGATCATCAGCCAGAAGGCACTGGAACCGTTCCGGGCAGAGGAAATCCAGCCGGGTGCGGCTGTGCAAAGTGATGCCGAAATTGACGATTTCATCCGCCAGCATTGCGAGAGCGCCTATCACCCGACGGGAACCTGCAAGATGGGTGCTGGGGATGATCCCATGGCGGTTGTGGATTCACATTGCCGGGTGATTGGTGTTGAGGGCTTGCGGGTTGCCGATTCATCAATCATGCCGCAGGTGACCAACGGCAATATCAATGCGCCGACGCTGATGATCGGGGAAAAGGCGAGCGATCACATTTTGGGCCGTGATCCGCTGCCGCCGTCAAACCTTGAACCGTGGATCAATCCCAATTGGCGGGAGAGCCAGAGGTAGGGCAATGCTTGCCCCACCCCCAACCCCTCCCCGCTCAGCGGGTAGGGGTGAATTGATGGAAGCACCCCTCCCCAATTTTTGGGGGGGCAGGGGTGGGGTCTGTTGGGAAAGGCAAACTTCAAGCAGCCCTAGGTGTGGACTCTCAATAGGTTGTTCGCGGTTTGAGGAATCCTGCTGATGGGAGGTTTATCACCGATAGATGAGTGTGGTCGATGGTGATTGTAGCGGTGCAGCCATTTTGGCAATTCTTCGGCTCTTAACTCTGAAGTCTCGA